>NZ_JANSIY010000130.1:0-6233 GCF_047462295.1 Synechococcus sp. H60.3
GGAAACATGAAGCCTTGCGCGCTTAGGTGCGGGTTGGGGTGGTTCCCCCTTCGGGGGGATCCCTAGAAATTGGAAACATGAAGCCTTGCGCGCTTAGGTGCGGGTTGGGGTGGTTCCCCCTTCGGGGGGATCCCTAGAAATTGGAAACGCGAACACACAAACGGGAGTGGGTGAAACTCCCGAAGCGTTCCCCCTTCGGGGGGATCCCTAGAAATTGGAAACTGTGAAGGACGGTCAAGATGCTTTAGAGAAGGAGGGGAGGTTCCCCCTTCGGGGGGATCCCTAGAAATTGGAAACGCCAAAGGCTTCCCTCCTAGAACAGCAATGTTCCCAGTTCCCCCTTCGGGGGGATCCCTAGAAATTGGAAACTGTTGACGCGGTTGCCGTACTTGGCGCGTACTGCGCGCAGGGCCGTTCCCCCTTCGGGGGGATCCCTAGAAATTGGAAACAACCGCCCGCTGGTGATAAACGGACGTAAGGTGCGCAGTTCCCCCTTCGGGGGGATCCCTAGAAATTGGAAACGTTGAGAATCAAAGCGAACATTTTGGCCTCCTTTTAAACGAAGTTCCCCCTTCGGGGGGATCCCTAGAAATTGGAAACACCACGAGATCCTGCCCTGGTTCCAGACGTTGGCCCGCGTTCCCCCTTCGGGGGGATCCCTAGAAATTGGAAACTGCTGAATTGGGATCCCAGATTGAGATCCCATTTTTGTTTCTCCTTCGGGGGTGTGCCCGGCAACTGGAGACGTGAAGCCGCTCTGCACACTCCCTTTGGCGTGCAGAGGTTTTCCTTGGAGAAAATCCCTAAAACTTAGAAACTAGAAAAACTGGGAAGGTTAAGTACTGTTAATCGATTGGTTAATTGACAGTTAATACTCCCTCCATTCCGCTTTTCAGCTAGTCTCTAAAAGTTGGAAGTATTCAGGTATAATGCTGCTTGGTTGCGGCTTAGGAGGCTTATTTTGCGGGGATCCCTGAAGTTTTCCCCAGCAGGGTGGAGCCTGCTTTTCTGGAAGATATTTAGAAGCTGCGAACCAATGTTTAGCGTGGTCTAGAGTTGGGAGTCGAAAGAGAAAGAGTGGAGGCACTATGAGAACCTCGCTTGCGCGCCTCGGTTTGGGGATCTTTTTGGGCATGGTTTCAGCCACGTCGGTTTCAGCAGCCGAAGCGGTTAAAGCCACCCTAGCTGGATATGCCGTGCTGCCGGCAATGAGTTTCGTGCCACCACCCAGCGATGCCGGTTCTGGCTTTGTGGTGTCTGGCCGCTTTGCGGCAATCAACAACCAGCGGGTCGAAGAGGTCGCCTCAGTTGAGGGCAAGTCGTTTGTTGATGGCCGAACCACCGGCATTTCGCTGCCCTTTGTTGGTCAGCCAATTCAGGGTTTTTCGGGGATTGAAACCCTGGCTCGCGACCGCTTCCGTGTTTTGATTGACAACGGCTTTGGCAGCAAGGCAAACTCCCCAGACGCCTTGCTCAGCTTTCACGAAGTAGCCGTTGACTGGGAGAGTGGCCAGGTGCGGTTGAACAAGTCGGTATTCCTACAGGATCCGAACAAAGTGATCCCCTTCCGCATTGTCAACGAGTTTACAACTAGGCGCTACCTTACCGGTGCTGATCTAGACATCGAGTCGATCCAAACTATTGGGGATCTGCACTGGATTGGGGATGAGTTTGGCCCCTACCTCATTGCCGTCGATAGCAACGGCAAAGTTGTAGCTTTCTTTGAAACCGAGGTTGAGGGCAAGGTAGTACGTTCCCCGGATCATCATACGTTTACCACACCGGCAACGCCGGGCCCGGTCAACTTTGAAGTGCGGCGTTCCCGTGGCTTTGAGGGCATGGCGGCTTCTCCCAACGGACAATTTCTCTATGCCATGCTAGAAGGTCCCCTCTACCTCGGCGAACCGCCGGCTCTGGAGACGGTGGAGGGCAAGGAGGTGCTGCGGATTCTGGAGTTTGACGTTAAGAACCGCAAGTGGACGGGCAAAACCTGGAAGTATCCGCTTGAGGTTGCCGGCAATAACATCGGCGACTTCAACATGATCGATGACACGCGGGCTTTAGTAATTGAGCGGGACAACAACGAAGGGGATCCCCGCCTCGCCTGCAAGGGAGAACAGAAGACGGATTGCTTCTCAAAGGCCGCTGAGTTCAAACGGGTTTACCTGATTGACTTGGCCCAGGTAGACAGCGCCGGCCTCGTCAAGAAGGTGGCCTATGTTGATCTGTTGGATATCGCCGATCCGAAAGGCATTGGCAAGACAGCCACAGTGGACGGCCGTTTTACTTTTCCATTTGTAACCATTGAGGACGTGGACGTGGTGGATGAGCAACACATTGTTGTAGCTAATGACAACAACCTGCCCTTCTCCGCCGGACGTCTGCCCAACGCTGCAGATGCCAACGAGTTCATCTTGTTGAATGTGGGCAACTTCCTCACGCTGCGCTGAGTAAGAGGGGGATCCCTTCTGTTCGCTGCCTCGCTCTTCTTTGGAGGGATCCCTGGAAACATGAAGTATGCAGGCGTTGTACTTGCTGAAGAATCTGTTTCCGGGGGATCCCTAGGAATTAAAAACAACGAAAAAAGGGGCATTAAGCCCCCAAAAATAGCTTCCCCTTTCGGGGGATCCCTAGCCTTTGATACACAGAATAGGCCTTAAGCGCGCTACGAGTTTAGCGATCTTGGCTTGGTCGGCAGCGCGCACAACTTTGTCTACGTTTTTGTAGGCCTGGGGCGCTTCTTCGGCTACCCCCCGCAGAGAAGGACTGCGCACAATGACGCCGCGCCGTCGCAGTTGTTCGATAATCTCCTGCCCTGTCCAGGCTTTGAGAGCCTGGTTGCGACTCATCGCCCTTCCGGCCCCGTGGCAAGCTGAAGAGAGGGCAAGGGCCTCACTTTCCTCGGTGCCGACCAGAATGTAGGAGGCCGTGCCCATGGAGCCACCGATGATTACCGGCTGACCGATGGAACGAAAAGCCTGAGGGATCTCTGGGTGGCCGGGCCCAAAAGCGCGCGTTGCCCCCTTGCGGTGGACAAACAGGCGGCGTTTTTTCCCCTCTATGATATGTGTCTCCTCCTTGCAGGTGTTGTGGGAGACATCGTAGATGAGGTCGAGTTCAGCCTTGGGAAAAAGCTCGGCGAATACCTGGCGCACCCAGTGGGTGATGATCTGGCGGTTAGCCAAGGCGCAGTTGACGGCTGCCCGCATTGCTCCCAGGTAGCTTTGCCCCACTTTGGACTGCAAAGGCGCACATGCCAGCTCGCGATCAGGCAGCTCTATGCCGTATTCTTTAGCTGCCTGTTGCATCTTCTTCAAATATTCAGTGCCAATCTGGTGACCCAGGCCCCGCGAGCCGCAGTGAATAGTAATGACAACTTCCCCCTGCCTGAGACCAAAACTCTCGGCAGCCTTGGGATCGTAGATCTCATCGACAACCTGGACTTCGAGGTAGTGGTTACCTGAGCCTAGGGTTCCCATCTCGCGCCGCTGGCGTTCACGGGCGTAGGCGGAGACTTCGCCTGGCTTTGCTCCACGCATGCGGCCATGTTCTTCGATGCGCTCTAGATCTGCTTTCTTGCCGTAGCCTTGAGCAACAGCCCATTCTGCTCCGCCTTCCAGCATGGCTTCCATCTCTTTGTCGCTCAAGGAAAGCTTGCTGCGGCTGCCGAGCCCTACCGGTACGCTGGCATACAAGGCATTGGCTAAGGGTTCTGCTGCTTCCTCCACTTCTTCGCGCGTCAGCCCCGTCCGCAAGGTTCTCACGCCGCAGGAGATGTCAAATCCCACTCCGCCAGCGGAAATCACCCCCCCTTCTTCTGCATCGAAGGCCGCCACCCCACCGATGGGAAAACCATAGCCCCAGTGGGCATCTGGCATCACATAACACGCTCCCACGATCCCTGGCAAAGTGGTCACGTTGCTGGCCTGCTCGGCCACTTTGTCGTCCATCTCCCGGATTAACTCTTCATCGGCAAAGATCAAGACCGGGACACGCATTTTGCCTTTAGGAGGAATGCGCCAAACCGTTTCATCTAGACGCTCAAGTTTCCTGATATCCATAGACTGCCTCCCTTACACGTCCACCACACACTGTGCCACCCAAAGCTCACCCTCTTGAGCTACCTTGAGTTGCGTGTAAGTTGCCCCTTTAACTTCTACTGCCGGTCGGTGCTTGGTGCGGTCAACTCTTTCCCCCCACAGGCTGGCTTTGAGATGGTCTTTTGCAAGATGCACTTCAACTTTCCCAAACAGCATTCCTCTAACTGCCATCTCGTAGATCACTGCATTCAGGAAGTCCACCAACAATAGTTCCAGATCGCCTGAATTTTCTAGCTCGATCTCTAGCCGCTCCCTGGGATCTACTTCATCCACGCTAGTGATCGCCGCAGTCAGGGCCAAAGCTGCCTGGGCAAAGGCTTCCTCCGGCGTTGCCCCATAGCCGCGGACGCCAATGTCGGCCATGTGTTCAAAATGCTCCCATCTTGCCTGCACCACGGCAGTCTCCTCGTTCAGGGCAGGCCGAAGCCCAATGCCATCTAGACGCGGCAGCGATACCGTAACTTACGCAACTTATCGCTCCCTCTGCAAGGGGATTCCTGGAGGTTGGAAACAGAAACAACCACTAGGGTACTACTATTGTATTCGTCTCTTGTTCTTCCTCCTGCATAGGAATGGGAGACTTTTTTGAGGTTGGCAGAGCTTGTGGAGTTACCCCTTCGGGAGATCCCAATGGGAAAAACCTCCCGCTAATAGGGGAGGTGTTTGTGGCTCTATTTTTCTGTTTGGGGATCCCTAGAAACTGGAGAAAAGCGGGAATCTGGGTTCGCTGAGGGCACTTCGAGGATCCCATCTCCTGGGATCTGTGGGGGATAGGAACTCTAGAGATAGCTGATTGGGATGAGGGCAGCCAAAATTAGGTAGAAGGCGAGATCGGCGCACTCTTGGGTTTTTGGGCAACTTGCTGCTTCGAGAGTGGTCAGCACTGACGACGAAAACCAGAAGGCGACCTGGGCTGTTGACAGAAAGCCCTTGACAGCCGTAGGGCTACTGGAAAATGAATAGCCAACACTGATCCTTTCGACGGCAGGGGGATCCCAGCGATGAGGAAAGATCTCAACATCCTGCATCGGCTGGCACGCAGCTATGGACTTAGGTTTTTGGAGGCTGCCGATATAGCTGTCAATGGCTCGCGGCCCTGGGATCTGCAAGTCCACGACGAGCGGCTTTACCTGCGCTGCTTGCTCTATGGATCCCTGGGCTTTGGCGAGGCCTACCTGGAGGGGTGGTGGGATTGCGAGGCTATTGATGAGCTGGTTTGTCGTCTCCTCACCAGTCGGGCAGCCGAGCGAGTGGGCTGGCCAGTTCGGCTCCTGCTTGCCTTGGACAGTCGCCTCATCAACCGCCAGCGGGGTAAGGGAGCGTTTGTGGTTGGCCAGCGCCACTACGACCTTGGCCATGACCTCTACGAAGCCATGCTGGATCGCCGCCAGATCTATAGCTGTGCTTATTGGGATGGGGGGGCACAAACCCTCGACGAAGCCCAGGAAGCCAAGCTGGATCTCATTGCCCGCAAGCTAGATCTCCAGCCCGGCATGCGCGTGCTCGACATCGGCTGTGGTTGGGGCGGCACGGCACAGTACCTGGCCGAACGCTACGGTGTGCAGGTGGTGGGCATCACCGTCTCGCAAGAGCAGGCCAGGCTAGCCAGCGAACGCTGCCGCGGCCTACCGGTGGAGATTCGGCTGGAAGACTATCGCCAGACGCAGGGAAAGTTTGATCGGATCCTTTCTGTGGGCATGTTTGAGCATGTGGGCTACCGCAACTACCGAACATTTATGCAGGTAGTCCGTCGCCTTCTCAAAGAGGATGGCTTGTTTCTTCTCCACACCATCGGCGCCAACGTTGCCTACCAGGGGCGGGATCCGTGGATTGAGCGCTACATTTTTCCTAACTCGATGCTCCCCTCGCCTCGTCAGATAACAGCGGCTTTCGAGGGCCTATTTGTTCTGGAAGACTGGCACAACTTTGGGATCAACTACGTGGCCACCCTAAAAGCTTGGCACACCAATTTTGAGCGGGCATGGCCCCAACTGGCTGGTCGCTACGACGAGCGCTTTCGCCGCATGTGGCGGCTTTACCTGCTGATGAGTGCCGGCAGCTTCAAGGCCCGCGCCAGCCAGCTTTGGCAACTAGTCCTCTCCCCCCGGGGAGTAAGGGGTGGCTATCGCTCGG
>NZ_JANSIY010000131.1:0-6061 GCF_047462295.1 Synechococcus sp. H60.3
TCCTTGCCCCCAGTTTTCCCCTATCTACCTGCCTACTTTCGCTTCTTGCTCCCCTTGCCAGCAGCGCCGTTGGATCGCGCCGCCCCAACTGCCGACTGAAAAAGCCAAACCGCCAAAGGGGCGGCGACGACCAAGATGATACTGGTGGGGCCGACGCCAAAATCCGGCTCACCGGAAGCCAACTCGAAAATCGAACCCACAGCGGCGATGGCACTGATGCAGGAAACGGCCAAGAGCAGGTAGCCTTTAACACTGGTGGTCATAGGGAACTCGTCTGTGGACTACGGTTAAGCGGTACAGCCTGTCTGGCACAAGGGGCAGCCGGGCAAACGTCTATTCGCGAAAAAGCCCTCCCACTCTCGAGAGGGCTACTTTCTATGCTACGGGCAGGGATCCCCAGCCAGCAAGCCAGAGCTGGGCTCTCTCTTAAAAAGCAACCCGGGAAGTGCAATTAGAGGGCAGGCCTAGCCATTGACGATGATCTTGCCGACCATGCCAGCCCCGCGGTGGGGAGTGCAGTAGTAGGTGTACTCACCCGGAGGGACATCGACAAAGGCCGATTCCACCACTTGGTTGGGAGCCGTGAGCAGGGCCTTGTGGGACAGCTTGGCCGCCAAGGCCGCATCGCCACCGGGTACCTTGTCAAAGACAACGTTGTGAGGATAGACCTTGTTGTTGACCCACCGAACAGTATCTCCCTGATTGATGGTGAGGGAAGGGGGATCGAAAATCAGTTGGGCCTTGTCAGAGCCCATTTTAACTGTGTAGGTTTCAGCAGCAGCAGGGTTGGACAGGAAAGCTACCCCAGCCACCCCGACTACGAGAGCGAGGAGGATGAGCTGCAGACGCTTCGCTAGGTTAAAAATGAACAACATGGATTCCTCTCAAAACGTAACGGCCGTCGCCCCCGCCTCTGCGACTAGTCCACCACTTTCCAAGTTGTGAAGGAAAGGTACCCAGCTCAGCAGGGACGTTCAACTTCTATCTTAGGATTTTAAGGCGGAACAGGAACACAGCGGGGCAGCTGGGTAGCCCCGTACTAAAGTACGGGGCGGAGAAGCCCGCTCACGTTAGCGGGACGTAGTCCTTAAGCGACTTGAGTCGCTCGCCAATGTAAGCACCCACCCTGGTGAAAGACCGGGACAGTGCCGTAAGTCAACAAGTAAGCGGAACCTCCAAGCTTTGCCTTTAGGAACCGTCTAGGGGCATCTTGACAGCGCCTTTGTGAGTTCCTCTGTGGACTGCGTAAGAATCCCCTGACTTAAAATCAGGGGAGTAGCAACTACTACCTTGCTAGAGCCAGGGGCTGTTCCAGACGTTAGGGCCACAGGGAGAGATCGGGCTACGGGATTGCCTCGAGTCTCTCCCTTTCTCATTGTCTCTCACCGCAAGTCGGCGATTCTTGGCTCTGTAGGGTCTCGGAGAGAAAGCTGACCATTCCTGAAAATCCGGGAGTGCCTTGCCAGCCAAAATCCGTAGGGTTGCCGATGCGGGAGGGGGGTAGGCCATTCTAGCCTCTAAGCAGAGAACAAGGTGCTCTTCTCTTGCTGTTCTCCGATTGCTTGCTAGGTTGCGTGTAAGACACCAACTCGCTCAGTAGAACTGGAATGCTGTCTAAAATGTACAGTATTCGTCCATCGCCCGTACGAGTAAGCCTTCTACTCAGATTTTGGAATTGGCAGAACAAGGGCGAAACATTCAGGTCTTGGCTCGCTGCATCGGCACAGCCTTGAATTTAGGCAGTCCGCTCAAGTTGTAGTACATTACACTCCGCAGGCATGGGAGTAATGCCTGCTTTTCAACTCCTACCAGCTAATCTCGCTTGCACTTCTGCAGAGTTCCTCAGCAGCTTTTTCAGCCTGATGAGTTTTGTGGAGGGAGGGATCCCAAAAGTTTTTGGGCCCTCTCGGTAAGACAGGCATCCAGAGTGCCGCCTCTAATTTGGGGATCCCAAGGCTAGTGCTGAACGATTCCCTGAACCATAGCGTCGGTCAGTTGGCATACTCCCCAGCCCTAAAGAGTGGGGATTCTTGTTCTTGGTTCCACGACAGCACTTGCTGAGTTGTGGGCTGCCCCTTCCCAATAGCAGTGCTCCTCTCCCCACGCGTTCCCCTCTTACAGGGCAGTTCCCCAATGCCCCTAGGTGCTGTTCCAGCTTAATACTGCTTGCCCATACTGATTGTGAAGAGTTAAGCCATACCTCAAAAAGGGAGTCAACACGGATTTTCCAGCAAAAAAAGTTGTATATTGGCCAGCCATTGGGATCCCCAAGCTTAGTGAACAACTCCCGCCACTCATCTTCGTTGAGTAAACACAACAGAGATTTAACTAACTTATTCTCCTCAATTGCAGTACGAACAGCTTTCATCCCGACACCGATTTGCGCTTGAGTCAGCACAATTCACCCATACAGTGCGGGGCTTCCCGCCGATTAAGCTAAAGAGCCGTGACTGAGGATGTGCTTGCTGCCCTTGACCAGACCACTTGCCTAGGGTCGAAAGCCCTCCCCTGGCAGAGCCTCCAAGAGTTGAACACTTGGACGAAACAGCCGTCCTGCAGCCAGGGAGCATGTTATCCTGAGTTGGCTTAGTATGATTTCATAGCCGGGCTCAGCCGTCATCTTTCTAACTGCGGCTGGCTAACCCGCCGTTTAGGGATCCGGCTCAACTTTCTTCGCATTGCAGGCAAAAGACAATGGTAGGCATCTTCAGGCGCTTTTTCGGCTCTCGCGGTCAAGCAGATTCCAAACCTTCCTCAGAGACAGCTGCCCAGCCAGCTAAAAAGAAAGACAACACCTTTTTTCTCGACCCGGATGAGGCCAAAACCCTTGGCAACATCGAATACATGCGCACTCCCAGGATCGTGAAGCACACCTTCCAGGATTTTGGCTCTGCGGAGAAGGTGGAGGTAGTGGAGCAGGTTTCTTCCCTAAGCAAAGTTAAGTTGGCCGTAGAACAGGCCAAAGCTCCTGAACCTGCTTCTGAGCAGAGCTCTTCCACCTCAAACAGAAGCAGTGAAGCAGGCTTACGCCGCCAGGGGGGATCCGACCTGGACATGTTTCGCAACATGGCCCGCAGCCTGAAGCGCAAGTAGGCTGGATCCCAGCTCATTGGCTGCATAGGATACAACGGCTATCGAAACGGCCAACCAACACGAAATTCAAGGAGGGGCAATGGCGATTAAGCGAGGCACTCTGGTGCGGGCCATCCGCGAGAAATTGCAAGGCAGCCTGGAAGCCCAGGCCAGCGACTCTTTTATTCCCAGCTACGTCTTCGATACTGCTGGAGAAGTGGTGGATATCAAAGACAACTACCTCCAGATTAAGTTTGGGGCTGTTCCCACCCCCCCAATTTGGCTGCGGGCGGATCAGGTCGAGGAGATCGCGAGTTGAACAGGAGCATGGAAGGCTCCTCTTTGGCTTGAGGGAGGGCTAATGCTACCTCTGGCTTCTCCCACGCGCGAACAACTTCTGCAACGCAGGCGACTTTTGCGTCAGCAACGTCGCAACCGCTTTTGGCAGGGATCCTGGCGCTTAGCCAGCTCGATGGGCGTTCTGACACTGCTGGTGTTGGGTCTGCAGCAGCCCTACTGGCAAATTCGCCGGCCGGAGCAAATTCAGGTAAAGGGCAGCTACTGGGTGGATCCCGACTGGATACGGAGGCAATTGCCTCTGACCTATCCCGTGAACATCTGGCAGGTGCAGCCGGCTGTGTTGGAAAGAGCCTTACTGGGATCCCCAGCTCGCCCTTCTCCCCTCAAAAGCGTCCAGGTACAGCGGCAGCTGCTGCCGGTGGGGGTGATTGTCCAGGTGCGGGAACGGCAACCGGTTGCACGCGCCCGCCAGGGCGACCAGACAGGCTGGGTGGATCGGCAAGGCCATTGGCTGCCCCCCGATCCCTTTCGACACCACAGCGGATCCTCTCTCTCCTGGCCTGAGCTGGAGTTGCTGGGCTGGGAGAACCACACGCCCGAGCAATGGGCCTTGTTGCTCGAAGCCCTGCAACAGTCTGAGATCCGGATCGAGACCGTAGATTGGCAATCAGGAGAGGGAATCACGCTCCACACTGAGCTGGGCAACGTTTACCTGGGGCCGATTTCTGACCGCCTGCCCCTGCAAATTCAAACCCTCAACCAAATGCGGGATCTGCGCCGCTACTGCGAGTGTACACCCGACGAAATTCTCCAGATCGACCTGACCAGCCCCAGCGTACCCACCCTGCAGCTCACCCCTGCCGCCACCCAGAAGCGCTGGAAGCCCTTGGAGCAGCGCTAGCCCTGGGATGAGCTTGCTGCCATGAACACAGTGCCAGCGGTGGAAGTCAAACAGTTGTGGGTCGGCTATCCCGGTTGTCCGCCGGTGCTGCAAGGGCTGGATCTACGGGTTGAGGCCGGGCAGCACCTAGGGATCATTGGCCCCAATGGCGCCGGCAAAACCACCCTGTTCCTGGCCCTCGCCGGCCTGTTGCCCCCCTGTTCCGGCCAGATCACGTTGTTTGGGCAGCCGCTCCGGCCTGGCCAGTTTCGCCCTGAGGTGGGGCTAGTGTTTCAGGATCCCGACGATCAGCTGTTTGCTGCCTCGGTGGCCGAAGATGTAGCCTTTGGGCCGCGCAACCTGGGACGTTCTGAGGCGGAGGTCGCGGCTGTGGTTCAAGCAACCCTGGAGATGACCGGCACCCTGCATCTGGCTAACTGTCCCCCCCATCATCTCTCCGGCGGCGAAAAACGCATGGTTGCGATCGCCGGGATCTTGGCGATGCAGCCGCAGTTGATCCTCTACGATGAGCCGACTGCCAACCTGGATCTGCGCGCCCGTCGCCGGCTAATCGCCTTTTTGTTGCAAGCAACGCACACCTTTCTGCTCGCTTCCCACGATCTGGAACTGATCCTGGAAGTGTGCGATCGGGTGCTCCTCTTGGATCAAGGCCGGATTTGTGCCCAGGGATCCCCGGCCCACCTGATGAGCCAACCCAACCTCATGGAAGCCCATGGCTTGGAAGTGCCACCCTCGCTGCGCCGATAACGGCAAAAGTTGAAAAGATGTCAAGAATTATTTTTGAGTTGATAACAATTTTGCCTCTCTTAATAAAAAGCTATCGTGCTAATTAAAAATATTGATTTTCGTCCAGGATTGAATGGGGATATCATTCTGTTAAGTCGGGGGATCCCTTCTCTGGGCTGTCCTCGTCGATTTTGTCGGATCGATTTTGTGCAAGAAAGATGGGGACTTAGCCTGGAGTTGGCAGCTTTGCCCGCCTAAGTGACAGTTGTGGTTAACCCAGATGGCTCCTACAACCTTTTCTGGCTTCAGTCTATTGAGTCTGAGGTCGGCGGCTGGGCAGAGCCTTCTCTCCAGGGGGAGGTCTGTGGTGGCTGGGGTAGGTGTGGCCGAGAAGAGCTGTCCACTGAGGTTTGGGCAGAGAATCTCCCGGATGAGTTCGAGGGAAATTGCAGGATCGAACCCAATAGGGGAGATCAGGTTGGAGATCGATTGGCCTTATTGCTGGGTTCGGCAACGTTCAGGAACTGAGTGTTCAAAAGTGGAGGGTTGATATGCCTATTGCAGTCGGAATGATCGAAACCCGTGGGTTCCCGGCAGTGGTAGAAGCTGCCGACGCCATGGTAAAGGCCGCGCGCGTCACCCTCGTGGGTTACGAGAAAATTGGCAGCGGGCGCGTCACCGTGATCGTGCGGGGCGATGTCTCCGAGGTGCAGGCCTCGGTAGCTGCCGGCTTGGAGTCTGCCAAACGGGTGAGTGGGGGCGAGATCCTCTCCCACCACATCATCGCCCGTCCCCACGAAAACCTGGAGTTTGTGCTGCCCATCCGCTACACGGAGGCAGTGGAGCAGTTTCGCACCTAAACCAAGCAGTTGCACCTAGCTCGGAATTAACCCGAGCCGGAAAATCGGGCCGGGTTTACACTCCCCCAACAATTTCAGCGTAAGGAGTCCCTATGGCTATTGCAGTCGGAATGATCGAAACCCTGGGCTTCCCGGCAGTGGTAGAAGCTGCCGACGCCATGGTAAAGCTGACTCATATACACATCTTACACATCCCACGACT
>NZ_JANSIY010000132.1:0-6054 GCF_047462295.1 Synechococcus sp. H60.3
GGTGCTCCTCAGCCCCGATGGCCGCCACTTGCTCGCCGCCAGCGCTTCCGGCATCTGGATCTGGAACGTGGGCACGGGATCCCTCGAGCGCACTCTGGCCCAGCCCTTGTCTGGCTTGGCCACCCTTGCCCTCAGCCCCGATGGCCGCCTGCTGGCCAGCGGCACCGATCACCGCGCCCAGCAGATCAAACTCTGGGATCTGGGCAGCGGCAAAGAGTTGCGCACCCTGGGCGGCCAGACTGGGATGGTGAGTGCTCTGCTGTTTGGCCCCAACGGGCAAACCCTTCTCAGCGGCGGTGCCGATGGCGCCATTCGCATCTGGGGGCCAGAACATCCTGCCTCAGAAGGGGACTCAGCCTTGAGGAATCGAGCCAGGTAAAATACTCCACGGAGAAGGGATCCCAGCAGCATGGGCAGAGTGGTCATTATCGGGGCAGGGCTGGCCGGCTTAACCTGCGCCAAGGTGCTGAGCCAGGCGGGTTGGAGCGATGTCCTAGTCCTGGAAAAAAGCGACGGCCCCGGCGGGCGGGTGCGCACCGACGCGGTGGAGGGCTTCCGTTTGGATCGCGGCTTTCAGGTGCTGTTTACCGCCTATCCCCAAGTGCGGCGGCATCTGGATCTAGGCCAGCTCAATCCCTGCCCCTACCGTCCGGGAGCGATGCTGGCCCAACCCGGTCGCTGCTGGCTGTTGGGGGATCCCCTGCGGGATCCGACCAGCATTGTCCCTTCCCTCTTCAACCCCTTGGCCAGCTTTGGCGACAAGCTCAAGGTGCTGCAGTTGCGGGCGGAGCTGGCGCGGCGCACCCCAGAACAGGTTTTCCAGGAAGGACTGGGGGGATCTGACCGCTCAGTGCGAGAGTTCCTGGAGGAGTACGGATTTTCCCAAAAGATCTGCCAGCACTTCTTCTACCCTTTTTTCCGCGGCATTCTTTTGGATCCGGATCTGGCCAGCAGCGCCCGCCTCTTTGCCTTTTATTTCAAGATGATGGCCGAAGGAGCCATCGTCACCCCGGCGCTGGGCATGGGAGAGATTGTCCGCCAACTGGCCGGCCACCTTGCCCCAGAGCAGATCCGCTACCAAACCTCGGTGGAGCGCATCCTGGTGGAAGAGGGAAAAGTGCGCGGGATCCGCACCGCCAAGGGCGAGGAGATCCCTGCTGAATGGGTGGTCTGTGCCACCGATGCCCCTCAAGCGCGAGCCTGGCAGGCCGAGCTCTGCCCTCAAGCTGCTGTGCCCATCCCCAGCCAGGGACGAGCAGTGACCTGCCTTTATTTCTGCGCCCCCTTTTCCCTGGCCCGCGGTGCCTACTTGTACCTCAACGCCAGCGGCCAAGGCTGGATCAACCACTGGGTGCAGCTCACCCGCCTCAGCCCGGCGCTGGCTCCTGCTGGCCAACACCTCTATTCGGTGACGGTGTTGGGGGATCCCCCTCTGGGCGACGAGGAGCTGGCCCAAGCCTGCCGGGCCGAGCTGCAGGCCTACTTTCCCAAAGCCCCCTTGGAACGATTGCGCCTGCTGCGGGTGTATCGGATCCCTTTTGCCCAGTTTGTCCAGCCGCCCGGCTTTCAGCAGCATCTGGTTCCCACCTGCAGCGGCCTGCCGGGCCTTCTCTGGGCTGGAGAATACACCCACCAGAGCAGCATCGAGGGATCCCTGCGGAGCGGCGAACAAGCGGCGGCCTGGATTTTACAAAAATCTGCTGTATAGCAAGACCCAGACTTTGACTTGCTTAATCCCCTTCTCAGCCCAAAAAGGGGGATGGTGTGGTATGTAGAGGGTGTCTACCCCAGGGATCCCTCTACCATGCAAAGCGCTACTCTTAACCCGTTTTTCCTTCTGCAGCGCTCGTTTGAAGTTGTAGGCCCCGTCTATGGGCCGCTGTTGATCCTGGCCTCTCCCGGCTTTGTCATTCCCATCGTCGCAGAGCTGATCCCACTTTTTGGGGGGATCCTCAATTTGGCCTACAGCCTAATTGTTGCTCCCATCCTGGCTGGCGCAGCCTTTTGGCTGGTGGATCAGCACCTGAAGCGGCAAGCTCCCCTGCTGGGCAACAGCCTCGACCGGGCCCTTTCGAAGGCAGTGCCTCTGGTTTTCGGCAGCATCTTAGTAGGACTCCTCTCTTTCCTTGCCTCCCTCCTTTTGATCCTTCCTGGCATTTACGTGGGAGTCAGGCTGGTTTTTACCCCTTGTGCCATTGCCTTGGAAAATCGAGGAGCTACAGAAGGGCTGCGCTACAGTTGGAACCTTGTCAAGGGCCGCTGGTGGGGCGTGTTTTGGGCTCTTGTGGTTCCAGGTTTGATTTGGGCTGTTGTCTTTTTTGTTTTTGTTGTTTTTGCAGGAGTCTTAGGTTCGATCCTCGGCTTTGATGGGACTGTGCTTGGGTTGGTGCCTGGGGTGGTCGGGGGGGTAGCAGTTACGCCACTTGCCTGGACCTATATCGTGCTCCTGTTCCGATCCCTGCAGCACTTGAAGGGGCAAGCGGCCTCTTGATTGCGGCGTTTGTCTCGGATGGCAAAAAAGGGGAGCCCTCACCCCCGGCCCCTCTCCCAGGGGAAGTCAGCCCAAGCGCTCCGCGCCGCTCACGCGACCACCCCCAGCCCCTCTCCCAGGGGGAAGTCAGCCCTCACCCCCGTCCCCTCTCCCAGGGGGAGAGGGGAGTAATGCCAGAGAGCTCTGCCGAATCTCTAGTTAGGGAGAAGGGCGCTCCAGGATGCCACCTCCCAGCAGGAGATCCCCGTGGTACCAGACAGCGGCTTGGCCAGGGGTGACGCCAAATTGCGGCTCGGCAAACTGTAGCTTCACCCGCTCCGGCGATTCTGGGATCACCATAGCCGGCACCGGTGGGGTACGGTAGCGCACCTGCACTTCCACGGCCAAGGGTTCTGCCGGCGCAGGGATCGAGACCCAGTTCACCCGCCGCACCCACGCCTCAGCTTGGGTGGCTTCTTCCCGCTCTCCCACTACCACGCGGTTCATGGCCGCATCGATGCGCACCACATAGAGCGGACGGGAAGAGGCAATCCTCAGCCCCTTGCGCTGGCCGACGGTGTAGTGGTGGATACCTTCGTGATATCCCAGGACTCGCCCCTGGGTATCGACAATTTCCCCCGGCCTTTGACCCAGGTGCTGATCCAAAAAGTTGCGCATCGAGCCATAGGTCTCGATCAAGCACAGATCCTGGCTTTCGGGCTTGTTTGCCGTAACCAAGCCGTAGCGCGCGGCAATCTGACGGGTCTGGGCCTTGGTGTACTCGCCCAAGGGGAAGAGGCTGTGGGCCAGGTGCTCCTGGCTGAGGTCGTAGAGAAAATAGGACTGATCCTTCTGCCGATCCACCGCCCGCAGCAGTTGATAGCGCCCCAGCTCGGCCTCAAAACGCACCCGCGCGTAGTGGCCGGTGGCGATCTGAGAGATGCCCAGCGTCTCGCGGGCATAGGCCAGCAGGGGGCCGAACTTCACTAGCTTGTTGCATTGGGAGCAGGGCAGCGGTGTGATCCCCTCCCCATAGCCGGCCACCAGGTAATCAACAATGGCGGCCTGAAACAGCTCACGGCTATCCACCACATGGTGGGGGATCCCCAATTGCTCACAGATGGCAGCAGCATCCACCAGGCCGTCGGTGCAGCACTGGCCTTTCCCCCGCATCAGCCAGAGAGTCACTCCCTCCACGGCATAGCCCTGTTCGTGGAGAAGGGCCGCCACCGTGGAGCTGTCTACCCCCCCAGAAAGGGCCGCCACAATGCGGGGCCGAGAGGGGGATCCGGCTATCTCCGGAGCAACTAGAGGATGGGGGCTGGTAACCATCGCAGCAGGGGATCAGGAAACAACAAGGGTCGGCAAATCCTCGCCTCCCTACACCAGGCCAAACCCGGATTTCCAGCTTAGCTTGCTTCCGAATCGGCTGGCCGGGATCCCGCCTCAGGCGTGGGTTCTGGGAAGCCCCTTTGGCGCAGCCGCCGCAGCGAATCCAAAGCCGCCGCGGCAACGCTATCGTGGGGATCCCTGGCCAGATAGTTGAGGGCAGAAACACTCTTGGGCGAGGGCAGATTTCCCAAGGCCTGGGCCAGCCGCTGCCGCACCAGCCAATCTTCCGACTGGGCAAACCGCAGGATGTGATCCAAAGCCCGCAGATCCCCCAGTTCTCCCAGAGCTGCAATAGCCGCCTGCTGCAGCAACACTTCCGGCCCCTCCAACGCCCGCAGCAGCACCTCATAGGCCCGTGGATCCTTCAGGTTGCCCAGGGCCACGGCGGCGCTGAAGCGCACCAGCCACTCCACATCTTCATAAAAAGCCCGCACCAGGGCCTCAAAAGCCCGCGGATCTTCCAAGTAGCCCAGGGCGCCTGCTGCATCGGCGCGAATGCCGTAGTCCGGGTCTTGGGTGAGGATCTCCAGCAGCTTGGGCAGACAGGCGTCCGTCTGCTTGATCCCCAGGGCAAAGACGGCAAAAGAGCGCACCTGCAGGTTTTCGTCGTCGATGACCTGCAAAATCAGCGGCACCGCCTGCTCCGCTGGCACATCCCGCAACTGGGCCAAGGCCACCATGCGATCCGCAGGGCGTTGGCTGCGCAAGCGTTGGGCGATTTCCTCCAGACGAGCGGGGTTGACAGGATCCAGAGCAGAGACAGTCATGGCCTTAACAAATGTTTACAGTCTCTCTTCATTATGGCAAATTGGGCTGCGCTCGGACAGGGGCCGGCTTTGAGGTCGGGATCCCTATCGACAGGGGCTGAGGCTTTGATTGGGAAATCCTAGCATTGTTGCTGAAAAAAGCAGCTCGATGGAGCCCCATCCCCAAGATTTTGGCTATTTTGGTGATGCGAGGCTCTCTGCCGGTGGTCTCTATGCTGAAATCTTCGCCTGGTCGCCAACTGCTCTCACTTGGGATCCTCCTGTTGTCGGCAGGGGGCATGTTGTGCTTGTCCCCTCGTTTATCTTCTGCTTTGGCCAACGAACAAGCGGTTCCCGAAGCGGAGCTGGCGCTGCAGCCGCTTTTGCCGCCGGGATCCCGCATCCTCCGCTCCCGTCGGCTGAGCGACACAGCAGCCGAGATCTGGGTGGAGTCGCGCGGCGGCAGCAGCCCCGTGATCATGCGGCTGAATGCCTCAGGCCGTTGGGAACAGGACATGAACGCTACTCTGGCGCGGGGAGCCAGCCAGATGCAGGCTCTTGCCCGGCAACAAACGGCAAACCTGCCCGACGGTTTTGGCCAGACCGCTCCTGACCAACCGCCGCCGGTGCCTTCTCTTCTGCAAACCACCCAAGCTGCCTCTAGCCTGATCCCACCGGTGGATCGGGAGCAGGAAACCCAGCGGGCCTTAAGTGGAGCCGGACGGGCGGATCCCTTTGTGCCCCAGAACGTGCGTGCCCCTGAGCCGACCCTTGATCTGCCACCTCTACCTCCGCCTCCGGAACTGCCGCCGCCCGGCAATGGTGGCGAAGTGCCCGTAGCAGTGACCACCCCGCTCCCGACGCCCACTCCCGACCCGGCGGCCTTTGCCCGCAGCGTGCAAGTTTCTGGGGTTGTCCAAATCGGCGGTGAATCCTTTGCGCTGGTTTCCGGTCCAGGCGTGATCCCTTCTGTGGTGCAGGCCGGGCAGAACTACCAAACTGCCAGGGTGGCCGGAGTATCGGTGCCAGAGCGACGGGTTGTGCTCTCGGAAGGAGGCGAGACCGTCGTGAAGACAATGCAAGACACCACTGTGATTGTGGGTGCGCCCTAGCCGTGGCTATTCCAGAGCCCAGCGGTTTGATCTATTCTCCCGCCTCTGGGCAAGGGATTTTTCCAAAGTCAAGTCTAACTCCCCTCTCCCTCTGGGAGAGGGGCCGGGGGTGAGGGAGTCTGGGAAAATCAACGTAAGGCGCGGGATTCCCCACCGTCTATACGGTGGGGAGGGATAGCGCCTCCTGACTGACTCTGGATATATCGCTTCACAATTTCTAGAGGTGCACCGCCGCATGAGACAATACACTTAGAATTATGCCAAAGCTTAGCCTTTCCCCAGTACACTTTATTGAGCTGTTCCGCAAACTGTTGCCTTAGTATGCGACTTGATG
>NZ_JANSIY010000133.1:0-5990 GCF_047462295.1 Synechococcus sp. H60.3
AGCCGTTGCAGCAGCAGCCAGAAGGACTCGGTGTTGGCAATCTTCACCCCCAGCAGATGGCGGAGCTGGCTAAGGGCAATGATTAGGGCTGCGGCACTGCTAAAGGCCGTTATAACCGAGTGGCTCAGGAAATTGGCCAAAAACCCCAGGCGCAACAGCCCTACCCCTAGCTGGATCAGGCCCGCTTCCAGAGCTAAGCCCAGCGCCAACTGGCCATACTCCGGGCTGCCCGGCTCAGCCAGCGGCTCCAAACCCGAGGCTACCAGCAGGGCGATGATGGCCACCGGCCCCACCGACAAAGCCCGGCTGGATCCCAGGAAGCCGTAGGCGATGACCGGCAGGATGCTGGCGTAGAGGCCTGTCTCGGGGGGCAGGCCGGCCAGCAGCGCGTAGGCCATGCTCTGGGGCACCAACAGGATGGCCGAGACCACCCCGGCAATGAGATCCCCCGGCAGATCCTCTCGCTGGTAGCGAAGCCACCACAGGGAATCCTTGGCCAAGGGCAGGTAACGCGCCCAGATCCCCTGCTTTGGGGAAGAGGCGGACGGGATCCCGCTCATAGCGTCTGACCCCGGTTCCAGGGCAGGCGGGCCAAAAGCAGCGCCAGGCCACAGGTGTTGGTGATCCCGGCAAACACCAGCCCCGCTCCCACAAAGCCACTCAACACCAGCCAGCCGGGATGGACAAAGGCTCCCAGCAGGGTTCCTATGAGCACCAGGGATCCCGCTGTAATCTGCACCTGTCGCATTAGCGAGATGGGCGCGTTGCGGGTGCGGGTGGTGGGCAGCTTGGCGGCCTTCCACGCTTCGATCCCACCTTTGAGGCTAATGGCTTCCGGCCAGCCGTATTCGAGCAACTGACAGCCAGCGCGGATGGAGCGGCTGCCCATGCGGCACTGCAGCACCACCGGCTTTTCCGGCGTCGAGATCGGCACCTTGGCGGGGTCAAAGGTAGATAGAGGCATGTTGATCGCCCCCGGGATCCGCTCGTCGTGGTATTCTGCCGGCTCCCGTACGTCAATGAGCTGTACCCGCCCTTGATCCAGCCACTGCTTTAAAGTCAAGGCGTCGATCTCCTTAAGACGGGGATCCCGTTCCTGCTGAGCTGTAGGATTTTGTTGGGCTACGATCATAGTTTCTTCCTTGCTTCTAGGGTTGTTGTAAGACTTAGGGATTTCTAATCTTCCTCCTCCAGCAACCCGCTGGGCTCGCCAGGATAAAACTGGCTATCCAGGATTTGCTCAGGAGAATAAGGGCAGGTCTTGGGAAAAGTCTTTCTGGGCAGCTTGGTCTCTTCCAGAGCCAGTTGGAGCGCCCTCAGGTAAGACTTGGAGATGGCCTCCGGCAAATAGGGTCTCAGGCTTGGGTTTTCCTCCAGCAGATCCAGAACTTCCTGCCGCTGCACCTGTAGGGTAAGAAGCCAGCTTACCGATCTGGCCTGCGGCTGATACTCCCACTTCAGAAGGTGCCCCACCAAAACCCCCAGCCGGTTGCGCAGCTCTTGCCGCTGTTGCCTGCCCAACGATTCCATCTCCTCAATTAAATGGGGCAGATCCAGCTTCTCCCAGGCCCGCTCCCGCAGAAATTGGGCTTGTTGCTGAGTCCAAGCATAGAAATCCCTCTCATAGAGATGTTTGGGATCCACTCTCAACCCTCCCCTTTCTGACGGGCTGCCTGAGAGAAGTCTAGCCAGCCCTAGCAACTAAACTGCGGCTGCCACTTGGCCGCACTGCTCGTTGGCCGGCACCGCTTCCTGGATCTTCTTGGGCTGCGGCAGGTTGAGGCTGTTCATCAGGGCAATAAAGCTCTCCCGCGAGCGCAGCTTACCGGTTTCCGGATCCACGAAGCGGGGGTTCCAGCGCTTCTCCTCGCCAATGGTGGAGACGGTGTGTCCCCGGTAGTCATGGCCGGGATAGACCAGCGTCTCGTCCGGCAGGGTAAACAGGTGCTGCGTTACGTGGTCGTACATCAAGCCGGGATCCCCACTTTGGAAATCGGTGCGCCCGCAGCCGCGAATGAGCAGGGCATCGCCGGTCAGAACGCGATCCCCATTGACGCGGTAGGTCATGTGGCTGTCGGTGTGGCCTAGGGTGGCGATGGCCTCGATGACAATGGATCCCACCTGCAGCGTTTCCCCATGGCCGATGAAGCGGTCGGCACATTGCGCCTTGGCCTGAACCGGCACCACCCCTTGGCAGCCGCTCAACTCCCGCAGCTTGCCGGTGCCGGTGATGTGGTCGGCGTGAACGTGGGTCTCCAGGCAGTACTTCAAGGTCAGACCCAGCTCTCGAATTAACTTCCAGTCCCGCTCCACCTGCTCCAACACCGGATCCACCAGTACGGCCTCGCGGGTGTCTGGGTCTGCGATTAAATAGGTGTAGGTGCTCGTCTCGGCGTCGAACAGTTGGCGAAATAGCATGCTGCCCTCCTGTCTGTTGACAAAACCCGAAAGCGATCCGAATTCGGGTCTCTAGAGCTACTATATAACTATTTAGTGTTAAAATCAAGCTACCACCTCCCTCAAGACAGACTATGGATTGGGACGAGCTCGTGAAAGGTGGCAAAGACGAGTGCCAGTTGACCCTGACGCCGGAAGTGCTGACCAGCGTGGCGGAGTACTTCAAGGTTTTGGCGGAGCCCAGCCGGCTGCAGATCCTGTGTCAGTTGCGCTCGGGGCCCAAGAACGTTACCCAAATCCTAGAGGCCACCGGCATGGGCCAGGCCAACGTTTCCAAACATCTCAAGATCCTGGCGCAGGCAGGGATCGTCAGCCGCGAGCCCAGGGGCGTGAGCGTCTACTACCAAATTGCGGATCCCATCTGTTTTGAGCTGTGCGAGGTGGTGTGCAAGCAGTTAATCAAGCGCCTCAAGCAGCAGGCTCAGCAACTGGAACCCCTGGCGGCCCTTCACTCCGGCAGGCTAAGCCGCGGAGGTTCCTGAGGGCGGAGGCGGCGCAGCAGCAGGGGAAGGCTCAGCAGCCCAAACAGGGCCACCACGGCAGCCATGATCCAGATGAGGAAACGGCTGGGGCGAAAGTCGCCTGCCTCGATTTGCCGCATCACCTGGTTGTAGCGCCAAGCAGAAAGGCCGATCATCAGGATTCCAAAGATCACCAACAGGAGGCCCAAGTTCTGGGCATTCAGGAGGCCGTGCGCCGCGGCGGGCTGCTCAGGGGAGTGGGCGGCTTCAATCTGCCGCAGAAATAAGCTGAAGCGGGCGAGGGCAAAGCCAAAGGCAATGAGAGCCACAGAGGTGCGCAGCCAGGCCAGAAAGGTGCGCTCATTGGCCTGGTGTTCCCGTTGGCGATCTGGGGGCAAGTTCATGGGCTACAGGGATCCCTCAAGGGCTGATTTTAAGACAGCGGGGATCCGGCAAGCTGGCCTTCTCCGGCTGGCGGGGAAAATAAAAGGCGGTGCGTTTACATACTTCCACCAGCATCAGCATCACCGGCACCTCGATCAACACCCCTACGACGGTGGCCAGGGCGGCCCCGGAGTTCAAGCCAAACAACACCACCGCCGTTGCAATGGCCACCTCGAAGTGATTGCTGGCGCCGATTAAAGCCGCCGGAGCAGCATCCTCATAGCACAAGCCCAGTTTCTGGGCTGCCACATAGGTGAGGCCAAAAATAAGGTTGGTCTGCACAAAAAGCGGCACTGCAATCAACAAAATGTGGAAGGGATTTTCCACAATGAGATCCCCTTTGAAAGCAAAAAGCAGCACCAGCGTCACCAGCAAGGCGGCGATGGCAATGGGGCTGAGGTAGCGCAAAAAAGCTTTCTCAAACCATTCCCGGCCCTTGGTTTTAAGAATCCAATAGCGAGAGGCTGCTCCTGCAATTAACGGTAGGCCCACGTAGATGGCCACGGATAGCAAAATGGTTTGCCAGGGCACCGTTAAATCGCTCATGGCCAGCAGCCAGCGGCCCAGCGGCGCGTAGAGGAAAAGCATGGTTAAAGAGTTCACCGCCACCATCACCAGGGTGTGGCCTTGGTTGCCATAGCTGAGATAGCCCCACATCAGCACCATCGCAGTGCAAGGGGCAATGCCCAGCAAAATGGCCCCGGCAATGTAGGAGTTGCTGAGGCTCACTTCTGTACCGCGGATCATTTCCGTGCCGGTTATCCAAGGGGCAAACAGCCACCCCAAGAAAAACTGGGCAATCACCACCATGGTAAAAGGCTTCACCAGCCAGTTCACCCCCAGGGTCAACAGCACCGGTTTGGGCGATTGCAAGGCATGGGCTGCCTGGCCAAAATCAATTTTCACCATGATGGGATACATCATGAAAAACAGGCAGACGGCAATGGGAATGGAGACCTGATAGAGGCTCAGGGCATCCAGCGCCTCTGCCAGGCCCGGAAACCATCGACCCAACAGGATCCCGGCAACAATACACAGAGCCACCCAAAGGGTGAGATAGCGCTCAAAAAAACTCAGGGATCCGCCGCCGGGGAAAGCTTTGGGGTCAGATTCGGTGAGAGCCATGGGAAAAGCCGAAAACTGGGGTTGAGAAAACGCAGGCTGCCGAGTAGCCACCTTCCTAAGGGGCTCTCCTCAGGATACATCAAAAAAACTTGTTCAGTTTACCTCCAACCCAGGCAAAAGCGGGATCCCTTCTGCAGGGGGGTGCTGGGGCAGCCTAGAATGGGGCTGGGATTCGGAGGAGAAGCAAGGAGTGATCAGACCCTACTCAGCCCATCTGTTGAACCCAGACTTTCGCCTCAGCCTGGCAGTACTGGTGTTGGCAGTGCCGCTGTTTTGGCTGTCGTTTTGGGCAGGCCTGGGGGTGGGGCTATTTGGCCTGTTCTTGCTGGTGCAAACCTGTCTGATTGGGCTGGCCTTTACTCGCACGGCGCTACAGGTTTACAGCGGCTCCCAGCGCATCCGCGAGTTCCCCTACAGCGAATGGCAGGACTGGCAGATCTTCTGGCCCTCAGTGCCGATTTTATTTTTCTTCCGGGAAAGCCGGAGCATCCATTTTCTGCCCATGCTGTTCAATCCCGTCGAGCTAAGGATGTGCCTGGAAGAGCGGGTGGGCCACCTGCATGCCCGGCAGAAATCCCAGGGATCCCCTTTCCACCCATCAGGCCGATGAGCGGTTCCGGGGGCTGGGTTTGGCAAGAGGCAGGGGAATGGCGTTGGCTGCAGTGTCAACTTCTGGCGGGGTGGCCCCATGCTTTTGGCTGCCGTCAAGCTTCCCCCTATCAGCCAGCCGAGCTGGCCGACCGGTTGCAACTCCCCCCAGAACGAGCTGCATGGGGCCGGCAGGTGCATGGCTGTCGCTGGATCTGGGCGGATGAAGTTCTCTTCCCCCAGGCGGGGGCTTCGGGTTCTCACCTCGGGGAAGGGAGTTTCGCCCGTCCCGAAGCAGATGCTGTGATCGCCCGCCGCCAGTTAGATTCTGCCTGGGTTTGCACCGCCGACTGCGTGCCAATCTTGATAGCTAGCCCTACCTGGGTGGCGGCTGTTCATGCCGGCTGGAGGGGCACGGCTGCTGGCATCTTGCCCAAGGTGCTGCAAGTTTTCCTAAAGGCCGGGATCCCTGCTGACCAGATCTGCATTGCCCTGGGGCCAGCCATCTCCGGGCCAGCCTACCAAGTTTCCCAGGAAGTGGCCGAGCAGGTGCTGCAGGCGCTGCCGTCGGGGGTGGATCGCCGGCCTGCCCTCTGGCCGGATCCGCTGCCGGGTAAGGTGCGCCTAGATCTGCGCTGGATCCACCGCGCCCAGGCCCAAGCCCAAGGGATCCCTTCCAAGCAAATTGCCATCAGTCCTCATTGCACCTTTGCTCAGCCGCAAGATTTCTTTTCCTATCGCCGCGAGGGATCCCGAAAGGAAGAGGTAGGCTGCTATGGTGTGCAGTGGTCGGGGATTGGCCTGCCCAGCGCAGCGTTGGATAAACCCTAGCCGCCACAAGTAGTAGCTATAATTGCCCTCAAAGCTCTACCTTACAGGCGGGGATCCCATGTTTCGCCGTGCTGCCTTTTGGGG
>NZ_JANSIY010000134.1:0-5989 GCF_047462295.1 Synechococcus sp. H60.3
TTCAGCTCTACTTCAGAGACCCGGTACACGGGATCGATGAAGCAACTGGGGCAGAAGAAGAGACAAAAGCTCTGCTGTCAAGCGGGTGAGGAAACCCCACCCGCCTGCGCGGTGGGGTAGTTCATCAAGACGTAAAGGCTGCCCTTTTGGGGAAAGAGACTCCAAGCTTGACAAGGGCAGAGGAGCAGCCGAAGATCGCTGCACAAGGATCCCTCACCTTGCAATGGCTGCCAAGAAAAGACCCTCGGAGCTTCAGCCCAGCCTATTTGACGATCCCCTAGAGCCACCTGCCTCTGCAACGGAGACGCTTCCCCAATGGGATCAGATCCCGCTCTCGGCTCAGGTGCCCATTCCCCCCGGCACCTATCGGGATCTAGAACAACTGGAGCAGCACTGCCGAGTCTGCCAGCGCTGTGAGTTGGCGGCCAACCGTACCCATGTGGTGGTGCACCGAGGTAACTCTAAAGCCAAGATCGTGATTGTTGGCGAGGGGCCGGGGGAAAACGAAGATCTGCAAGGCCTGCCCTTTGTAGGTAAGTCCGGCCAGTTGCTGGACAAGATCCTGGCCTCGGTGGGGCTGGATCCCGAGCGGGATACCTACATCTGCAATGTGGTCAAGTGCCGCCCCCCCAACAACCGCGTACCCACCCAGGCGGAGATGGACGCCTGCCGACCCTATCTCTTGGAGCAGATTCGCCTGGTGGATCCCTGGATCATTTTGTTGACGGGGGCCACTTCGGTGCGCTCCCTTTTGGGGGATAAGCGGGGCATTACCAAGATCCGCGGCGAGTGGATCCAGTGGCAGGGGCGCTGGTGCATGCCCATCTTCCACCCCGCCTACTTGCTGCGCAACCCTGACCGCACCCCCGGCAGCCCCAAGTGGTTGATGTGGCAGGATATTCAGGCGGTGAAGCAGAAGTACCTAGAACTTGCTGGCGCAACGCCACCCCAGCAGGACTTTTGAGCCCACTTTCCCTGTCGCTTACGTGGCCAGCGCTGCTGCCCTCACCCCCAGCCCCTCTCCCTTGGGAGAGGGGGGTATGGGATCCCTAACTTGCAGGCTTGAAGCCGCTCAGCAAGCCAAAGCGCAGCAAGCCGGTGGCATAGGCCCGCCGCATCAGGCCCAGCCCCAGCGCCCCACGAACGGTGACCCAGCCGCTGCGCACCAAAGCCGGGATCCACCGCCAATCGCGAGCCGAGGCAATTACCTCATCCCAAAAGGGGGCCACCCGCTCCGACCAGTCGGCGGTGCGCAACTGCTCGAACCCCACCTCTTGGGCCAGTGCTTCATACTCCGACAAGCTGATGACATAGGGCAGGCAGTACACGTCGTAGATCTGCTGCAAAAGCCGCTGATCCTGGCGGCTCAGGGATCCCTCGCGGTGGCACCAGGTCACCACCATCATCTGCCCGCCCGGCTGCAAGACCCGCCAGCCCTCGGCCAGAAACCGCCGCTTATCTGGCATGTGCTCGCCGCTTTCCAGAGCCCAGACCAGATCGAAAGTGTGGTCGGCAAAGGGCATTTCCAGGGCATCGGCCACCCAAAAGCGCACCCTGTGGCTCAGACTGGCCTCCTGGGCCCGCTGCGTGGCCCGTCGGGCCTGGACAGGGCTGAGGGTAATGCCTGTTACCTCGGCGCCAAAGCGCCGCGCCAGCTCCAGGCTGCTCCCTCCAATGCCACAGCCGAGATCGAGGATGTGCTGAGGGGGTTTAGGATCCCCGATCTGGCCCCATTGAATCACTCGCTCCATGAGATCGATCTGGGCTTGGCGGCGATCCTTGCCGGTCTGGCCCGGCTCATAGTAGCCGTGGTGCATGTGCTCCCCCCACACCTGCTCCCACAGGCCGGAGGAAGCATCGTAGAAGCGGCGGATGCGTTGGTTGAGGGGGGAAGCCATCCAGTCAGGAGCGGGTCGGGATCCCTTCCATTCTGGACGATCTGGCCGTCCCTGCTGGCCCTGGACGCAGCCTGACAAAACCCCGATTAAGCTGGGAAAGTAGGCCCTTGCCGCCCATCCCCCTTTCTTAGACTGCCTTGGCCACCTCGGAATTGGCTCTGGAACAGCTTCTCTTCACCCCGGCCACACCTGCGCCTGACGCGGTGCGGGTCATCTACGCCTTTCCCAACACCTACTCCGTAGGGATCACCAGCCTCGGCTACCAGGTCATCTGGAGCCTGCTGGCCAGCCGCCGCGAGGTGGCGGTCGCCCGCCTGTTTACCGACCTGGCCGAGCCCCTGCCGCGGGATCCGGAGCTGGTGGGTTTTTCCCTGTCTTGGGAGCTGGACTACGTCCATATCCTGGATCTGTTGGAACGACAGGGGATCCCCCTCCAGGCCGAGGCGCGGGGGGAGGCGGATCCCTTGGTTTTTGGCGGCGGCCCGGTGTTGACGGCCAACCCTGAGCCCTTTGCTGCGTTCTTTGACTTTATTCTGCTGGGGGACGGGGAGGGGCTGGTGGAGCAGATGATCCAGACCTACCGCCAGGTGCGGCAGGGATCCCGGGCCGAAAAGCTGCAGGCGCTGGCCCAGGTGCCGGGGATCTACGTGCCCAGTCTCTACGAAGTGCACTACCGCGGCCCCGACGGTCCGGTGGAAAAGGTCATTCCCAAGCGGGACGGGATCCCCAGCTCCATCCGCAAGCACACCTTCCGTGGCAACACCCTCTCGGTGTCCACCGTGGTTACCCCCAAGGCGGCCTGGGAGAGCATCTACATGGTGGAGGTGGTGCGCAGTTGCCCCGAGATGTGCCGCTTTTGCCTAGCCAGCTACCTAACTTTGCCCTTTCGCGCTGCCGATGTAGAAGGGCATCTGATCCCGGCGGTGGAGCGGGGGTTGCAGGTTACCCAGCGGATTGGCCTTTTGGGGGCTTCGGTAACCCAGCACCCCCAGTTTGAGGAGTTGCTGGAGTACCTGGCGCAGGATCGCTTTGAGCAGGTGCGCCTTAGCCTGGCCTCGGTGCGCACGGGCACGGTCACGCCTCGCTTGGCGCAAGTGCTTTCCCGCCGCGGCAGCCAGTCCATTACCGTGGCCATTGAAAGCGGCTCAGAACGGCTGCGCCAGGTCATTAACAAGAAGCTAACCAATGAAGAAATCTTGGCGGCGGCCGCCCACGCCCAGGCCGGCGGCCTGAAGGGGATCAAGTTCTACGGCATGGTGGGGCTCCCGGCGGAAACCCAGGCTGACCTGGAGGCCACCGTTGCTCTTTTCAAGGAGCTCAAGAAGGTGGCTCCCCGCCTGCGCTTGACTTTGGGCTGCAGCACCTTTGTGCCCAAAGCCCACACCCCTTTCCAGTGGCAGGGGGTGGATCCCCAGGCTGAGAAAAAGCTGCAGTGGTATCAAAAACATCTGCGTCCCCTGGGCGTGGAGTTCCGTCCCGAAAGCTACAGTTGGTCGGTCATCCAAGCCCTCATCTCGCGGGGGGATCGGCGGGTGGCCCGAGTCTTGCAGCTAGCCCGGCAGTGGGGCGAGTCCCTGGGCAGCTTCCGCCGCGCCTTCAAAGAGCTGCAGGGACAACTGCCGCCCTTGGACTACTACGTGCACAGCAACTGGGATCCGGCGGATCCCCTTCCCTGGCAGCACATCCAGGGCCCCCTCAGCCTGGAGCGGCTGGCCCAGCACCGCCAAGAGGCCTTTTCTGGGTAGCAAAGGACGTCGTGCTTAAAATTCCCTAGGAAAGAGGGTGAGAGCCTGCAGCAGTCAGAAACGCCTCGATCTCGGTGCGCTGGGGCAAACTGGGCTGGGCCCCAGGGCGGGTTACACACAAGGCCGCAGCGGCATTGGCAAAATGGAGGGCTTCCCTCAGGGATCCGCCAGCAGCCAGGTAGGCGGCCAAAGCACCGCAGAAGCTGTCGCCGGCAGCAGTGGTATCCACCACCAACACGGGGTGGGCTGGCAGATGGCCCCTTTCCTCCCCATCGGCCCAGACCAAGCCCGCTCCCCCCAAGGTGATGATCACTGTCGGGATCCCCTGCTGTTGCAAGGCTTGGGCCACTTTTTCGGCTTGCGCTGGCGTCTCCACTGGAGATTGGGCAAGGGCAGCGGCTTCGCTTTCGTTGAGCACCAAGTAGCGCACCTGACGCAGGAGGGATCCCGGCAGGGGAGCCACAGGGGCGGGATTGAGGAGGACAGGGATCCCTTGGGCAAAGGCCTGCTCCGCCACCGCCTGCACGGTGGCTAGGGGGATTTCCAGTTGCAACAGCACTAGAGCCGCCGGCGTCCAGGGGGGCAGATGCTCTGGCAGGTAGCGACCATTGGCCCCGGGGCTAACCACAATCCGGTTTTGCCCTGCTTGATCCACGGTAATTAGAGCAATACCGCTGGGCCCTTCCAGCTCCCGTACGTAGTGGGTAGCAACGCCGCTTTGCTCCAAGTTCTCCTTTAGCAGGCGGCCAAAGCCATCGGATCCCACCGCCCCCCACATCTCCACCTGGGCTCCTGCCCGGGCTGCTGCCACCGCTTGGTTGGCCCCCTTGCCCCCAGGGTAGGTGGCGTAGTCCGATCCCAGCACCGTCTCCCCCGGCCCCGGCTGGTGTGGCACCTGCACCACCAGGTCTAGATTTAAGCTCCCCACTACGCGAACGAGGGTCGTCATTGGCTGGCTGGAAAACGTTGCCTCCAGGGTAGCCAATTCTAGCTCCCGCTACAGTCTAAGAACTCCCCACCTTGGAGCCTCTCGGCTAGCTTAGTGAGGAGGTGACGCGGAGAACGAGCCATGCTGCTAGCCACTACAGACATGCTCCAAGGTAAAGAGGTGGAGCGCTACCTGGGCATTGTTACTGCCGAGGTAGTTTATGGCACCAATGTTCTGCGGGACTTCCTTGCTGCCCTCCGCAACATTATCGGGGGACGCACAAGAACCTACGAAGAAGTGTTCGAGAATGCTCAGAAAAAGGTTTTGGAAGAGTTGGAGCAGCGAGCCAAACGTTTGGGAGCAAATGGCATCCTAGGCGTTACCATTCATACCAACATGAGCACGACGCTGATCCTCGTTACCGCCGCCGGCACCGCCGTCAAGTTGCGCTAAGCCTTTCCCCTTAGGCCAGGCTCTCCATCACTGCCTCGTCAATCTCGAAATTGGCGTAGACATTTTGCACATCGTCCAAGTTGTCCAGCCGTTCCATGAGGGTCAGCACCAGCTTGGCCGTCTCGGGATCCTCCACATGCACTTCTGTGGAAGGGATCCAACGGATGGCCGCCTCCTGCACCCGGTAGCCCTCTTTTTTAAGGTAGGTGGCCACCTGCTCCAGCAGGGTGTAATCGCAATAGACCTCTGCGCCGGTCCCCTCCACCTTGAGATCCTCCCCCCCTGCTTCGGCTACCGCTAGCAGCAGAGCTTCGGGATCTGTCACCTCCTCTAGGTTGATCACCCCTTTTTGCCGAAACAGCCAGCTCACGCAGCCGCTTTCCCCCAGGCTGCCGCCGACTTTGCTGAAGGCTTCCCGCACCTCGGCAGCCGTGCGGTTGCGGTTATCGGTCATGGCCTCAATCAAGACAGCCACACCCCCAGGGCCGTAGCCTTCGTAGCGGATTTCCTCCAGGGGGCTGTCGTCGGTCCAGTTGCCGGATCCCTTGGCAATGGCCCGTTCAATGTTCTCGGCGGGCATGCCTGCCGCCTTGGCTTTCTCTACCGCCGAGCGCAGCCGAAAATTGGCTTCCGGATCCGGCAGGCCGCTGCGCGCTGCCACAATGATGGCGCGGGAAAGTTTGGTAAATAGGCTGCCTTTTCTGGCATCTACGCGGGCTTTTTGCCGCTTAATGTTGGCCCACTTGCTGTGTCCTGCCATAGCTGCACACTGGTCAAGCAGTAGGAGGGAAGAGATCCCCTTAACTCCGAAGCCTAGATCACCCCAGGCCCAGGACTCAACCCCACCCCAGCTCCAGAACCCTAGCTTGGATCCCCAAGCAAAACCCCATGAACTACCCCACCGCGCAGGCGGGTGGGGTTTCCCCATCCGCTTGACGGCGAGATTTTTGTCTCTTCCTCTGCCC
>NZ_JANSIY010000135.1:0-5792 GCF_047462295.1 Synechococcus sp. H60.3
TTGGCATGATTTGCTCCCTAGAAATTGTGAAGCAATACATCCAGAATCAGTCAGAGGGTGCTATCCATCCCCACCGTATAGACGGTGAGGAATTCCGCACCTTACGTTAATTTTCACTGGTGGCGGGCCACAATTGATGTCCTCACCCCCGCCCCCTCTCCCTCAGGGAGCTATCCCTCACCCCCGTCCCCTCTCCCTCAGGGAGAGGGGAGTTGGGGAGACGCGTTCGCGACAGCGTTGCGCAGCAATAGCGATGTGACGAGAGGTTTTATTGCTGCTTGAAATAAAGGGGTGCAGCAGGAGTTTCCCTGGGGTGAAGCGAGATCCTGATGGCTAGGTAGTACAAGGGATCCTTTCTGTGTGATGCTACAAACAGAGGCAGGCTAGGAGAGGGAACAGACCTTGCGAGTGGGGATCATCGGCACCGGCTACGCGGCTCGCTCACGGGCTGAGGCCTTGCGCAAAGATGGGCAAGTGGAGATTGTGGCTGTTGTCGGTCGATCCCCCGAGCGGAGTGCTACTTTTGCCGCCGAGTTTGGGGCTGTTGCCTATTTCGACTGGTCTTCTCTCTTCCGCGAGCAGCGGCTGGATCTGGTTTTTGTCAGCACCATCAATCGGGATCATGGGGCCATTGCCCGCGCTGCGCTGGAAGCAGGGATCCACACTGTCGTTGAATATCCTCTTGCCCTCAGCCTTGCCGAAGCCCGGTCGCTGGTGCAATTGGCAGCCGAGCGGCGGTTGCTGTTGCACGTGGAGCACATCGAGCTCCTCAGCGGCATCCACCTGTTGCTGAGGCGGGAGCTGGAAGGGCTGGGCAAGTTGTTTGCCGTCCGCTACATCACCCTCACCGCCACCCACCCCGCCCCCGACCGCTGGACCTACCGGCCTGAGCTGTTTGGCTTCCCCCTCATGGGGGCTGTCTCCCGCATTCACCGCTTGGTGGACTTGCTGGGCAAGGTGGAGCGGGTGAGCTGTCAACTGCGCTACGACGGGCCGGATTTGCCCCAGCGCTACAGCAGTTGCTACTGCACAGCCCAACTGAGTTTTGCCAGCGGGTTGCTGGCAGTGTTGACCTATGGCAAGGGAGACTCTCTGTGGTGCTCGCAGCGGCTACTGGAGTTCCACGGCCAGCGGGGGGGCCTGCTGATCAACGGCGAAGAGGCGATGCTGTTGCGCGCCGGCAGTGCCCACCCCTTGGAGACGGGATCCCGCCACGGCCTGTTCGAACAAGACACCCGCATGGTGCTGGATCACCTGCGCCACGGCAGCCCTCTCTACGTAGACACCGAAAAGATGCTCCATGCCCTCGCCGTGGCCGAGGCCGCCGAGCGATCCGCCCAAACCCAGCAGGTTGTCCGCGTGGAAGTGTGACCCATCCAACTCCAGAGAACCCTTAGGGGAGAAGTTCGAAAGCGTTTTCAGAAATTGCAGACAGCTATGAAACAGCATGCTGGTTATCCCCCCTCTCCCCCAAGGGGAGAGGAGCTGGGGGTGAGGAGGGCCGGCTGCTCAGCTCCCAAACACGCTGACAATGCGGCGCATGGCTTCTTCTACGTTGGCGCGGCTGTTAAAAGCCGACAGGCGCAAGTAGCCCTCGCCGGCGCTGCCAAAGCCAGAGCCGGGAGTCCCCACCACATGGCAGGTGTGCAGCAGCTTGTCGAAAAACTCCCAACTGCTCAGCCCAGTGGGCGCCTTTACCCAGACGTAGGGAGCGTTGACGCCGCCGTAGGCCTGGATCCCGGCTTTGGCCAACTGCTCGCGGATGATGCGGGCATTCTCCAGGTAAAACTGCACCAAAGCCCGCACCTGGGCCTGCCCTGCCTCAGAATAGACGGCTTCTGCCCCCCGCTGCACGATGTAGGCCACGCCGTTGAACTTGGTGGACTGGCGGCGATACCACAGGCTCCAGAGATCCACCCAGGAGCCATCGGCAGCTTGGCCCCGTAGCGACTTGGGCACCACTGTAAAGGCGCAGCGGGTGCCGGTAAAGCCGGCTGTCTTGGAAAAGGAGCGGAACTCGATGGCGCATTCCCTTGCCCCCGGGATCTCGTAGATGGAGTGGGGGATCCCAGGCTCCGTAATGTAGGCCTCGTAGGCGGCATCAAAGAGGATGAGCGAGTTGTGGGCGCGGGCATAGTCCACCCAGGCCTGCAGATGCTCCCGGGTTGCTACTGCACCGGTGGGATTGTTGGGAAAGCAGAGGTAGATGACATCGACTTTTTGCTGGGGCAGGCTGGCGGTGAAGTGGTTTTCCGCCGTCAGCGGCAGATAGACCAGGCCCTCGTACTCACCCCGCTCGTTGGCCGGCCCCGTATGGCCCGCCATCACGTTGGTGTCCACATAGACGGGATAGACGGGATCCGTGATGGCAATGGTGTTGTCGTGACCGAGGATATCCAGGACGTTGCCACAGTCGCACTTGGAGCCGTCGGAGATGAAGATCTCAGAAGCGTCGATGTCGCAGCCGCGAGACTGAAAATCGTGCCGGGCAATGGCTTGGCGCAGCCACTCGTAGCCCTGTTCTGGGCCGTAGCCGCGGAAGGTAGCCCGCTCCCCCATTTCCTCCACGGCCCGGATCATGGCCGTCCGGCAGGCCTCCGGCAGCGGCTCGGTAACATCGCCAATGCCCATCTTGATAATTTGGGCTTCCGGATGGGCGGCAGCAAAGGCCTGTACCCGCCGGGCAATCTCGGGAAAGAGATAGCCGGCCTTCAGCTTGAGGAAGTGGTCGTTGATCCTGGCCATAGGAGTTGAGCACTGCTTAAAAAACCACCGGCCCTCCAGTGTAGCCGAAGCCACCTCCCTCCTGCTTCTGTCAACCCCTGTAACCTGCCTGGCTCACTGCCTCAGGCTATCCAGGCTGAAGGCACCCACTGGCGAGGTCAGGTGAAACTCTCCCCGCTCCTGGGTCAGGCCCAGGGGGCGGCTGGGAAAGGCCACCAGGATCCCTTCTAGGCGCAGCGACTCCGCCAGCGGATCGTAGGCCAAGCGCAGCTCGAAATCCCGCAGGTCGCGGCGCACCTCAATGCGGCGGATCCCTGCCTCCGTTAGGCCCAGGCGGAGCCGCCAGTGGTTTTGCCACTGCGTGCCGAGGGTGGCATCCAACTCCAGTCCATAGGTAGAGATCTGGCCTAGCCGAGGATCGTAAACCGCCTGCAGCGCGTAGCTGATCCCCGGCTCATAGCTATCTAGACCCGAGCGCTGCTCCCGGTTGAAGGTGGTGCTGCTGCGCCCTCGATATTCCAGACGGATCGGTTGTAACTGCCCCTCGTTGAGGTCGTAGGAGGTTTGCACCTGGATGTTGAATAGCTCAGGGGTGGTGTTCCAGGTAAAGTTGGCGTTGAGGGTATCCCACTTTTGAGCGACAAAGTCGTAACCTAGGCTGGTGTCCAGGCGCAGCAGGTTTTTTACTTCCGCCTGCAGCTCCTGCAAGTTGCGGGAGGCAATCGCTTCCAAATCCTCCGGCGTATCGTCGGGGAAGGTCAGGGCTATGGGCAGCTCGCCGGGCAGGTCATCTTCAAAGGCGATGTAGCCGGGGGGCACGTTGAGCAGGAAGTTGCGCGGGGTGAAGAAGCTAATGCTGGCGTTGAGGCGATCCACATCCTTGGGGCTGACGGAAAGGGTTTGAAAAGGAGCGGAATTGTTGCCGTAGAAGGTGCGGCTGTAGCGCAGATCGATGGTGTTCCAGTCGGCGGGCTTGAGGCTGAGGCGGGGGTTGAGGCTGACGGTGGATTCCTGGTCGGGGGTTGAGTACAGGACTTGGGTGTAGTCGATCGAGCCGGGCATGAAGGTGATCCAGGGAGCCGGTTGAATGTCGTTGAATTGAAGGCTGGAGCGCAGCTCGTAGCGATTGAAAAAGTTGAGGCCGGATCCCACTTCTCGATCCGGCTGTTGCTCTTGGGTCAGGGTGAAGGTGCTGCTGAGGGAGATATCGGGAGCGATGCGGAGGAGATCGGGATTGAAGGCCAGCTCGAAGTTGCGGCGCGGCTCGGTGTCGCCGTTGGAGCTGCTGTAGGCGCGGTAGTTGAGGCGGTAGGTGCCGCCCCAGCCGGGTGGGGTGAGTTGGGCAGCCAGGGTCAGCCGTGCGTCAGCAAAATCTGGCCCATCTTTGACGCTGACCCGCTGGTTGTAGTCCAAGCGCAGATCCGACTGCAGCCAAGGCACGCCCCCGTAGCGCTGGATGTGACTGAGGGTGAGGGGAAAGCTATAGGTGCCGTTCTCCTGGGATCCGCTGCGGTTGATGTTGAGGGTGGTGGTGGAGAGATCCCCCTGAAAGGTGGCGTTGAGGCGGAGGTCAGCGTTGTCGTTGCGCCCGCCGGCAGGGCGGTAGGTGTTGTCTAGGTTGAGGTTGAGCTGGCCCCGCAGTTGGCCCTCTTGGCCGAGGAGGTTGGCGGCGTAGAAGTCGAAGTTGTGGTCAAGGCGGAAGCGGCTGGAGAAGCGCCGCTGGTCGGCCTCAGTTACCAGGTAAAACTGGGCTCGCCCGTAGTTGACGCTATCGGGGATGGGGAGAATGTAGTCGTGCAGAAAGCCGATGCCCAGGCCTTTCTTCTGCAGGACATCCAGCCGCAGGCCGCCGAAGTTGTACTCGTCGAAGCGGTAGGCCCAACTGGACTTGACAAACACCCCTTCCGCCTCGCTGCGCCCCGGCAGCACCCACTGGTGATCCCGCAGGCTGTAGACGAAGAGGGGCAAGTAGGCAATCTGCAGCCCCGCCCGCAGATCGCCCTCTTGGGTGAGCTCGCCACCGGCAAAGACGCGGGCGTCGTAAACGATGACCCGGTCATCGGGAAACACCTCCACCCGATCCCCTTGCACGTAGTGGGTGATGGGCGGCTCCGGCGAGGTGGTGACGGTGGCCTTCTCGAAGAAGATCCGCTCTCCCAACAGGGCAGTGGTCTCTTGGCTGCGCACAAAAACCCGGGTGCCCGGCTCCTCCCCCGGCAGGATCACCAGCGAGTTTTCAAATTGAGCGCTGCGACCGGGGATATCCAAGTCCAGGTTGCGCCCCTCGATTTGCCGGATCCCGCGCCCCTGCGGCCCAGGAGGCCACTCCATGCGAAAAGGGCCCTCGCTGCGCAGGCGCCGTTCCCGCCGGTAAAACAACAGCCGCTCGCCGCTGATGCGGGTGCCGTCGGCCAGTTGGATCTGGGCGTTTCCCTCGGCAATGCCCAGGTCTTGTTCAGCGATGTAGCGGAGCACATCCCCACTGACGTTGATCTGATCCGGGTCGAGGGGGATCTGCCGTTGGCTGGTGGCGGTGGCCGCCAGTTGCTGGCGAATCTGGGATCCCTGGCTGGCAGGCGGAGCGGCTTCTGGGCCGGTGGCAGAAGCGCCCAGATCCCGCAACAGGGGGAACCGCTCCAACAACTGGGGAGCCAGTAGAGATCCGGCAGTGGGGGTGAATGACTCAGTTCCGGTTTGAGCTGCCATCTGAGTGCCGGTGGAAGAAGGTGCAGGGGAAGGGGCGCCGCCCAAATTCCAGCTCCCGCCGGCTTGCGAGATCAAGGTCGGGATTCGCTGCGCCGCCTCTTCCGAACCAAGCCCCTCTGGCCCTTGAGGGGTAACCGGATAAGCAGTAGCTAAGCTCTCGCCAGTGGATCCTAGGCCGCGCCTAGCCTCGGTGGGACGCAGGCGGCGTTCTTCTTCCATCCGCAGGGCAGCAGCTTGGGAACGGGGAGAGCCGAGGGAGTCCAGAGTCGGAACAGTTACAGAGGGCGTCGCCACTGAAGCGGGCCGGGAAGACGGCGTTGCCTGGGCCTGTTGTGCCTGCCGCCGGGCGTGGGCCGCTGCCC
>NZ_JANSIY010000136.1:0-5776 GCF_047462295.1 Synechococcus sp. H60.3
CAAGCTGGAGCAGGCCATCGATCACTTTCGCTCGGCTTTGGAAATTTCTCCCAACTTCCCCGAAGCCAGAGGGAGCCTGCAGCGGCTTCTCTCCAAGCAGATGGAAGAGGTGCATACCGACCTACTGCCCGTGTAAAGATGGGAGCTGATCGACGCTGAGGGATCCCGGTTGCCGCCCGACAAGATGCGCGCCCGCCTGCGAGAGGTTACCGCTCCAGCCATGAAGGGATCCCTGCCCACTGTGGTCTTGGCCGGATGTGGCTATGGAGCCATCGATGCCCTGCGGGCCCTCAAAGGGCAAGCGCGGGTGATCGCCATCAATCCCCACCCCTACATCGTCAACTCGGGCATGTCCACGCGGCTGCTGAGCGGTCGGTTTTCCCTGGATCTGGTGCGGATCCCGCTGCTGGAGCACGTTCAAGCCAATGGTGCCCAGTTTCTGCCGGGACGAGTAACCCACATGCAGCCGCAGGCGCAAACCCTGACCCTGGAAGGCGCAGGCGGGATCCAAACCCTTGCCTACGATTACCTGTTGGTGAATGTGGGGCGGGAGCTGCGTCCCATCGACGGGATGCAACATGCCTTCGCCATTCGACCGGCGGAGCAACTGGTGGCCGCCCAAACCTGGATCCGGCAGTGCTGGCAGCGGGCGGCCCAGGGAGATCCGACGCCGGGCCTGCTGACCTTTGGGGTGGTGGGGGGAGGTTGCACCGGCCCAGAGCTGATGGGAGAGCTGTACGACCTCTGCCGCGAGACGAGCGCAGCAACGGGGATCCCTTTGGCGCGGGCCCGCCTGCTCCTGATCCATGGCTAGGCCCATCTGGTCGAGGGCTTCTCAGAACGCTTCCGCCAGGAGGTGGAAAGGGAGATCCGCCGCTTGGGGGTAGAGATCTGGGTGGAGCACCGGGTAAAAGCCTTCGGGCCAGCGCAAGTTTGGCTAGAGGATGGCAGCGAGCTGGTGGCCCAGACCCGCCTATGGGCGGGTGGGTTGCAGGCGCCCGCCTGGCTGAGAAGCTGCGGCCTGCCGCTGGGGCCGACGGGATCCCTGCTGGTGGATGAGGGCCTGCGGGTGCAGGGGGCAGAGCGCATCTTGGCCTTAGGGAACTGCGCCGACTTTGTCGGGGGATCCCGGCTCTTGCCCAAGATCGGCGTGTACGCGGTGTGCCAGGGGCCGATTGCAGCACAAAACCTGCTGCGGCTCATCCGCGGCCAACCCCTGCTTCCCTACCGACCCCAGGCCACTGTGTTTGTCTGTGTTACGGTGGGAAACCGCATTGCCGTCGCCGAGAAAGGCAGGTGGGCCTGGCGCGGCTACCTGGCCACGCTGCTGAAAAACCTGTTTGATTGGCTCTATATGCGCCAACGCAAGCCCGTGCGCTGGCAGGTATTCTTCTACGAAATCTCTACAGAGAACGGGGTTAAGATTAAGTTACAGACTGGCCGGAATGGGCTAGCTTCCTCGGCTTCTCGATCTCGACCCTATCGCCCTTCAATCCTCAAAAGCTCTTGACGCTCTCCGGCCCAAGCAGCGACCAAGCGGGAACAACAATGCCTCTCGATAACCTGCGCGGACTCTATCAGCAAGTCATTCTGGAGCGGTACAAAAAGCCCCGCAACTTCGGCAAAGTGGATCCGGTTCATCGCCACCAACGCGGCCACAACCCTTCCTGTGGCGACACCATCGACCTCACCTTGCAACTGGATCCGGATCAAGAGCGAATTGTCGATATCAAATTCGAAGGCGAAGGCTGCGCTATTGCCCTGGCCTCTGCCGATCTCATGGCTGACGCCGTGCGGGGGCGCACCATCCCCGAAGCGTTGCAGTTGGTGGATCACTTCCAAGCCATGATGCGCGGCGGCGCTGAGTTTCCGCGGGAGCAGCGGGCCTTGAACGCCATGAAGGGAGTTGCCCAATTTCCGGTGCGCATCAAGTGCGCCAACCTGGCCTGGCATGCCCTCAAACACGCGCTGGAATCGCCCGAACCCAGTGGATCCCCGGACAACCCAGGTTTTGTGAGCAACGAAGACACCGACTAGGTTTCGAGCTCTGAGCGGTAACGTAAGGGATCCCTGTTATCCAGGAAACTCCGAGGATCAGGGATGCCCAGGGTGCCTCTTTGGCTCGTCTGGGAGCCAATGGCCTCAGCAGCAAGCCCTTCAACGCCGCCACTCTGGCCGCTGCAATCGCAGCTCTGCTGAGCTGGGATCCCTGAACCTGCCCCCCCAGATCCGTAGGATCCCTGCCGCTATCCGCCAAATGGCGTAGAAAAATCCTATAAATCGCGTACGTAGATCCTCGGTGTTTTACGTTTTTTTACGGATATCCAGGCTATAATGAGGACGTGAACGTTGGAAATACGGAGGAAACGCAGATGCAAGCTGGTGTCGATCTAACGCTGGACTACCGTACTTACCGCATAGCGGCCCTGTTGAGCGAGAGCTTTTCTTTGGGAGCACTGCTGGGAGTGTCCCTCAAGTGGCAGGGTGAGGCCTCTTCTGAGGACGAGCCGCGGGCCGGGGTTTCCCGCCTCTCGCCGGAGCAGATTGAGCAGCGCTATCTCGTTCCTCGGCGCAAGTGACTGTCCTCCCGTAAAACCAGCTTTTGAACGCTAACCCCTCAAACGGAAAAGGTCATGAACACCGGTCTTGATTTTCCTCCTGTTGCTTCCAGCATTCAAGAAATTGTGGAGCAGGCGCTCTGCAGCGGCTTCCTCAGCCTAGGACAAGAAAACCAGATCAACGAGCTGCTCTTTCAGCGGCGCTACTCTGAGCCCGACCTGGAAATGCTGGATCGCCTGACTTTGGCGTTGCTGAACCAGCAAATCGAAGCGGACAAACCTCCTGTAGCAAAAGCTGCCTGACCGCCAAAACGCATCAAGTTCCTCCAAAGCAACAGGGGATCCTCTGCGGATCCCCTTACCTGTCGATTGAGCTAGAGTCTCCTCAGCAAACGCCGAGGAGTTCTGGGCTGCAGCGGCTGGGTATGAGGGCTAGACCGCGACGGTCTTCTTCACCTGAGCTGCCAAGGCACCAGAAGCATACTTGGCTGCCATCTCATCCAAGGTAACCACCGGAACCTTGGTGCCATGGCCGGCACAGCCAAAGGCGATGTAGCGCTCAGCGCACACTTTTTGCATTTCCTTAATAGAAGGCTTGAGGAAAGAGCGGGGATCAAAGTCTTTCGGATTTTCGGCCAGGGCGCGGCGCACGGCAGCCGTGATGGCCAAGCGGTTGTCGGTGTCGATGTTGACTTTGCGCACCCCGTTTTGGATGCCCCGCTGAATTTCTTCCAGCGGCACGCCGTAGGTCTCGGGGATGGAGCCGCCGTACTGGTTGATGATGTCGATCAACTCCTTAGGCACCGAGGAGGAACCGTGCATCACCAGGTGGGTGTTGGGCAGGCGGCGGTGGATCTCGGCGATGCGCTCCATGTCGAGAATGTCGCCGGTGGGCTTGCGGGAGAACTTATAGGCGCCGTGGCTGGTGCCAATGGCTACAGCCAGCGCATCCACCTGAGTTCGCTCCACAAAGTCCACCGCTTGGTCGGGGTCGGTGAGCAGTTGGTCGTGGCTGAGGGCCCCTTCAGCACCGTGACCATCTTCTGCTTCGCCACGGCCTGTCTCCAGGGATCCCAGGCAGCCCAGTTCCCCTTCCACGCTCACGCCGACCGCGTGGGCCACCTTGACTACCTCGGCAGTAACGGCCACGTTGTACTCGTAGCTGGCCGGCGTTTTGGCGTCTTCTTTGAGGGAGCCATCCATCATGACGCTGGTGAAGCCGTTGCGGATGGCAGAGTAGCAGGTGGCGGGGCTGTTGCCGTGGTCTTGGTGCATGGCGACGGGAATGTGGGGGTAGGTCTCCACCGCCGCCAGGATCAGGTGGCGCAAAAAGTGCTCGCCCGCATACTTGCGCGCCCCTCGAGAGGCTTGCAGGATGACCGGACTGTTGGTTTCATGGGCAGCTTGCATGATTGCTTGGATCTGCTCCATGTTGTTGACGTTGAAAGCCGGAATGCCGTAGCCGTGTTCGGCGGCATGATCCAGCAAGATGCGCATGGGAACAAGAGCCATCGCTTACCTCCTGAGGTGCTGACCTAATGCGTGTGAGATTTGCTTACCGTTAATCTTAAGGTATCTTTCACGTTTTGCGGGATGTAACCCTGGAGATTTGGGGATCTCGCCAAAGCATCCTTGCTACTATTGGCCGCCATGCTCGCGCTCAGGCGCAACGGTTCTGTGGTGCCCTCCAGATACACTAGACGTGGGTAGAGCGCGGTGCGCTCCGAGGCAAAGGTCGCCTTGTCTACACTCGCCTGTTTACTTTTAGCTTTTTGTGGACGTTATTTTTGCCTTTTGTTTTGCATTTTGTGTTGTTTGTCCGGAGGATTGAGAAGGTGCATTGCAATCCGTGGCCGATCCTGGGCGCGAGCTGGGGAGAGACTTTGTCCCGCCGGATGGGTTTGGCCATAGCCTGCTGGGCAGTGGCGGGCCTTCAATCGGCGGCATGGGGGATCCCTGGACAATCGCCAAATCAGGTGGCTGCCTGGGTAAGAGACAACCCGGTACTGCGGCCCCGTCCGGGCGAGACGCTAAACATCCAGCGGGTGGAGCCAGATGGATCCCGGTTTACCTTTTTGGCCTCGGTGGCTCCGCCAGGACGGATCATCAACCCGCTGGATCGGGAGACGATTCGCTCGGAGCGCATGACCTTCTTTCGCCCACAAGGGCTGACGGCGGAAGATCTCTTTCAGGCGATTCGCGAGGTCTATGGGTCGGAGATTGCCGCCGATTTGGATCAAGCAGTGGAGGTCATCCGCTACCCGGCTCCTGAGACGCTGGCTCGGAATCCCGGCTACAGCCTTGCCTTGGCCACCCAAGGTGTGGTGCTGCGGGGAAAGCAATTCGTCTATTGGCTGGAGCTGACGCAAAACCCCGATGGTCGCGTGCAGCAAGGGCAGGTGTGGGTGTTCCAAGAAGAATGGCTTCCTAAGGTGGAAGGGGAGTTGGCCGAGCGCTTTCCCCTACAGGTGAGGAGCCGCTGAGCTGGCCCTCAGGCAGACGGAGGTTTGCGGCTGCTAGGATCCGCCTCTGAATTCAGCAGCAGCCACGTTGCCTAGGAGGGCTAGGCCATACTGACAGCCAGGGGGTAGGGGGGCACGGCTGTGGTTTTGCTGGTTGGCCTCACGTTGTTCGGCAGCGCTTTTTGCCTTTTTTGGGGGCAGTTGTTGCTGGGCAAATTGCTGCTGCCGCTGTGGGGGGGATCCCCCCTGGTGTGGAATACCTGCCTGGTCTTTTTCCAGCTTGCTTTGCTGCTGGGCTACCTGTGGGCAGACCGGCTGGGGCGAGGGCTCGATCCCGGCCTGGGCGTGCTGCTGCACGGGGGCCTCTTGCTGGTGGGGCTGAAGTTTTTGTCCTTTGAGTTCGGGATCCCTGGCCAACGGGAAGAGGTCTTTCCTTCCCTAGCTCTGTTGGCTGACTTGACGGCGAGGGCGGGAGTACCCCTGGTTCTTCTGTCGGGGACGACGCCGTTGCTGCAGCGGGCGCTGGGAGGGGTGAAAAGGGATCCCTACGGGCTCTACGTGGCCAGCAATGCCGGCAGCCTAGCGGGGCTTCTGGGTTATCCGCTGCTCTTGGAGCCGCGGTTGTCTTTGTCGGGGCAAACCCACCTGTGGACGGGATCCTACGCCCTAGTCGCAGCGCTGGTGCTGCTGGGTGGGGTGGGGCTGCTGCAGCAAGCGCGGGGGGTGGCTTTCCAACGAACCGCTCCAGCTCAGGGG
>NZ_JANSIY010000137.1:0-5716 GCF_047462295.1 Synechococcus sp. H60.3
GAGCACTGGCCTATTCCAGGGATCGTGGTGATTGATGGCGAAGGGTTCTCAAAAAACATGCAAGGATACCTGATGTCTACAGGGAAAGTGGTTTGGTTTAGCGATTTAGAAGATTGGCTACGTTTGTATTTTGGATTGTAACATGAGTGATTTGCTTCTTCCGCGACCCTTTCTAAAATGGGCTGGCGGCAAGACACAACTGACGGACGCCCTATTGGAGCGGATGCCCATCTATTTCAACACTTACCACGAGCCTTTTGTTGGGAGTGGCGCGCTTTTCTTTCGCCTGTACAGAGAACGCAAGATTAAACAGGCAATTCTTTCTGATATCAACGCCGAGTTGATAGATACTTACCTGGCTATTCGCGATCATGTTTGGGAAGTTATTCAACTACTTTCCGAATTTCCATACGATAAAAATTTTTATTACCAGATTCGAGAGAAAGATCCTTGGTCAATGAGTCTTGTAGAACGAGCTGCGCGCATGATTTACCTAAACAAGACAGGCTACAATGGTTTGTATCGGGTCAATCGGCAGGGAAAGTTTAATGTTCCTTTTGGACGATATAAAGCTCCAAAGTATCTGGACAAAGATAATCTTTTAGCCGCATCCCTTGCCCTACAACATGTTGAAATTTTGTGCCTGCCATTTGAGACAGTTGTCGAGAGAGCCAAGCCAGGCGACTGGGTGTATTTCGACCCGCCTTACGCTCCTGTCTCGCGAACATCCAACTTTACTTCCTATCATGCCAACGGCTTTGCCTTAAAGGATCAAGAGCGATTACGAGATATTTGCATTGACTTGAGCAAGAATAAGGTGTATGTTATACTTTCTAACTCTGACACTGCAATCATTCGCTCTTTGTACGCTATGCCCTTCTTTGCTGTTGATGAGGTTCAAGCAAACCGGGCTATCAACTGCAAGGGGGCAAAGCGAGGAAAAATCACCGAGCTGGTGATCACAAACTACCCTGTTGAAAGAACGGTGCAGCTATGCTTACTTGAGCAGGGGTTGCCTTATTTGAATGCCACCCAACAGGCGCCTGCCTCTGCTGCCGCTCCGCTGCGCTTCGGCGTCGCTCCTGAGGCAATAGACTAGTAGGTGCGCCCGCGCCAAGAGCGGGGGCGACTGAGGGCTGACAAGATCACCCGCAGGACAGCCAAGGGATCCGCCAGCGGCGAAGCCCAGAACGTCCACGGGGGATCCTGGTAGGAGCTGCGAATGCCTACCAGCACGCCCAAGCGCAGGGCGAGTAGGCCTAAGTTTAGCCCCAACAGAACCTGCTCTGTTAGGGAAAAGGGCAACCCCATCCCGGCCTTGATCCCCAGCCCCCCAACTGCCAAGACTGGGATCCCTTGGGTAAGCACCAGTAGGGCGATATCCCCCCACAGTTGAGCCTTGGGAGTGGCGTCTTTCAAATCCAGGGAGCGGCCCCACTCCCGCCAGGTTTCAGCCAAAGACGTGTACATGCGCACCTTGAGCAGGTGCCGACCGTCGCAAAAAGCTACCTTAAAGCCGGCTGCCGCGATCTGCCGCACCAGGGTTACGTCGTCGCAAAAGGAAGCCCGCGCCAGCGTGTAGCCATTCATGGCTTCCAGCACCGAGCGGCGCACCAACATGCACTGCCCATTGGCCATCGTCCGCTCCGGCAGAGCAGCCGTGTCCCCTGCCGCCCCATAGCGGTAGATCAGGGTTACCAAAAGAGCTGGCTGCAGCCAAGCTTCTCCCCAGTGCTCCAAGATAAACTGCGGCGCCAGGGTGATGAGATCCAGCTGGTTGGCCTGGGCAGTTTCCAGCAAGCGCTCTACCAGGCCTGGCTGGGGGCGGGTATCGGCATCAATACCCAGGATCCACTCAGAGGCGGGATCCGACTGGAGAAATCCGTAGTGCAACGCCCAGGGACGACCTACCCAGCCACTGGGCAGGGGATCGTCGGTCAAGAGGCGAAAGCGGGGATCCCGCTCGGCCATCTGCAGCACTTTCTCGCGGGTGCCATCCTGGGAGTGGCTATCCACCACCAGCACCTCGCGCACAACCGCTCCCTGGCGGTGCAGCCCTTCCAGGCAGGGATCCAGGCGCTTGGCTTCGTTGAGGGTGGGCAGTAGGACGCTGACCAGGCCCGGCGGGAAGGGGATCCCCGCTTGGCCAGGGGGCAGAGGGGAAGGGCGCCGCAAAGACGGCAGCAGCCGGGCCAGCAACACCGCCACCATTGGCAGCTGCAGGGCCAGCAAAATCAGGGCAGCCGCATCCCCCATCGGGATCCCGTGCGTATCCATTGGAGCTACCTTCCCACCTCAAACAAATCAAACAAAAGTTGCCCGGCGGAACCCAACCCGGCGACTTTGGTTCAGAATCAATGTGGCTCCCGACCTTGACTTTCTCAGCCCTTTGTGGATGTTTCCACCCAGCTCAGCCCCAAAGGATCTCTTGTCACCCTGGTCAAGCTTCCGGCAGGAAAGCTGGATCCCGCTTTGGTGCGGAAAGAGCTGGGCCAAATTCTCGCCGAGAAACCCAAACACCTCTTACTGGATCTAAGCCAGGTTACGCTGATCGACAGCATGGGGGTGTCGGCTTTGGTGTGGGCAAGACGCACCTGTACTCCCGCCGGCTGTCATCTCAAGCTCTGCGGCTTAGGAGAACAGGCCAAGCTGGTTCTCAAGGTTACCCATCTGGATTCCCTCTTCGAGATCTATCCGTCGGTGGAAGCCGCCCTCAAGGATGTCTCCGAGTCCTGAAGGGGAGAGCTTGTTACAAGTTTTACCGCATCCTCAAATCAAAACCCCCTAGGGGCTAGTCTCCTGGTTCTCAACAGCCTGGGGCTGGTTTCTTTGGGCGTAGAGCTGCGCCTGTTGCCGGATTTCCTCCCGCACCTTGGGCGGGGCCAGGCGGGCCGCTTGCTCAAACAGATCAGGGGCTTGTGCCCGTAGGTCGGCATCGGCAGCAGAGCTGAGGGCTATTGCCTTGCCCAATACCGGGGCAAAATCGCTGGGATCCGCTGCAATCATCTCATCATAAAGGGCCACCGCTTTTCCCGTCTGGTTGTTGCGGGCGTAGATAAAGGCCAAGCGCAGGCGGACATCGTTATCTTCCGGTACTTCTTTCAGGTAGTTCTCCAGCAGGTCAATGGCTTCAGAAGTGTGGCCCAGAGCCAGTTGAAGATCGGCCAGCTCCTGCAGAACTTGGCTATCTTTGGGATCCTTTTTGTGAAGGATCTGGAGCTGTCCTAATGCCCCTTCTAGATCTCCTGTCTCCCGCTGAATTTGAGCCAAAAAAGCTCGCAGTTGCCGATTTTCCGGCTCCAGTTCCACCAGCTTCTTCAGCGGCTCAATGGCCCCTTGCGGCTCGTTGAGCTGCAGTTGCGTGTCAATTAACCCCCGCAGGGCAATGGGGTTATCCGGCTCCCGTTCCAGCACGGCCCGGTAGCCGTCCGCCTGGGCCCGCAGTTGCTCGGTAACCAAATTGGCGGTGTCTGCCGAGTCAGAAGGCCCCAGTGCCTGCAGTATCGGGCCAAAGGAGAAGCCCAGGAACATGACTGCGCCAAACACCAGCATCAGGGCTTCCAGGAATTTGCGGAGGGGCGATTTGTCAGGTTTGGACTGAGGCATGAAGGGGCTCGCACCAATCTCTCTGTACTCTATCATCGGCCCCCTTGAAAGCACAGCAGCCTACTGGCCAGGCCAGCGGCACAAAATTTGCCCTAACAAAGGGGGGGTGCTAGAACCTCGCCGGCAGCCCCCTTAACTTTGAACCTGCTGGAGCTGCTGCACCTGGGCCTGTAGGTAGGGGATCCCCACCCGGTAGCAGTAGTCGCCGAAGCGCTCTTGGGGGTGGCGCTCCTGCTTGTAGAGCTGCAGAAGAACTCTCATCAGCGGCACGATCTGGCTAATGTGCACCCGATCCTGAAACGGCTGGGCCAGGCGATCCCCTTGCGGGCTGGCCCCCAGCCAGATCTGGTAGTAGCCATCGGGGGCGGATCCCACCAAGCCGAGCTCTGCCAAGTAAGGCCGGGCACAGCCATTGGGGCAGCCGGTCATACGCACCAAAAAGGGCGAATCCTGCAGCCCCAGCTCCTGCAAGAGCTGATCCAACTGGCGAATCAGGGTGGGCAGGGCTCGCTCCGACTCGGTAATGGCCAAGCCGCAGGTGGGAAGCGCCGGACAGGCCATGGAGAGCCGCACCAGCTCCGGGATCTCCTCTTTGGAAAGCACCCCGTGGGACTTGAGGATCTGGTTGATGGCCTCTCGCTGGTGATCCTCGATGTCAATGAAGATCACGTCCTGCGTAGGAGTCAGCCGCAGGTGGAGGGAAAATTCCTCTACAATCTTGCGCAGGGCCGTTTTCAACTGCCGCTCCGGCGTATCTTGGATGCGGCCATTTTCAATCGAGATGCCCAAAAACCAACGGCCATCCCCTTGCTCGTGCCAGCCCAGGTAGTCGTCGCTGTTGGGGACAAACTTGGGCATGCGCCGGAAGGGCAGTAGCTTCTCCCCCAGGTACTGCTCGACCACGCGGCGAAACTTGCGGATCCCCCAGTCGCGCACCAGATACTTCAGCCGTGCCTGCTTGCGGTCGTAGCGGTTGCCGTGATCCCGCTGCACCGCCAAAATCGCCTGGCAAACCCGGTACACCGCTTCCGGCGGGGCAAAGCAGAGCTTCTGGGCCAAAAGGGGTTGGGTCTCCTCCTTGCCGTGGGTGCGCCCCATGCCGCCGCCCACCACGATGTTGAAGCCCTTGAGGTTGCCCCTGCGGTCGGTGAGGACGATCAAGCCTAGGTCTTGGGAGTACACATCGACGGTGTTCTCCCCGGCTACGGCGATGGCCGTCTTAAACTTGCGGGGCAGATAGACCGGGCCATAGAGAGGTTCCGGCCCCTCCAGCCTCACGCCGTTGCCCACAAACTGCTCGGCTTCCTGGACTTCCGGATCCACCGGCGGGATGGGAACCGGCTCTCCATCCACCCACAGCTCGTAGTAGGCAGAAGTCTTTGGAGCCAGGAGATCCGCCAGCTTGCGGGCATACTCCTGGGCGTAGCGGTAGGCAGGCCGGTTTTTGTAGGGGGCAGCCGGCGCCATGACGTTGCGGTTGACATCGCCACAGGCGGCCAGGGTGGATCCCATCTGCCGGATGATGCTGGCAATGGTGGCCTTGAGATTTTTCTTTAGGATCCCGTGGAGTTGAAAGGTCTGCCGGGTGGTGGCCCGCAGGGTGCCGTTGCCGTACTCATCGGCCAGCCGATCCAGGGTCAAGTAGAGCTGCGGCGGCACATGCCCCCCCGGAATGCGGGTGCGCAACATCATCTCGTAGGCCCGCTCCCGTCCCTCCTGCTTCCGCTGCTGCCGCAGATCCCGGTCGTCCTGCTGGTAGGCGCCATGAAACTTGAGCACCTGCACCGCCGCCTCGCTAAAGTGGGTGGTGTCTTGGGCCAGCTCCTGCTGCAAGGGATCCCGCAGGAAATGGCTATCTGCCTTGATCTGCTCCACCTTGGAGCGCTTGGCCTCAGAGCCGACAAGGGAGCTCATCTGATTCTCCAGTAATCCGGTCGGAATACTTGTGAAACAGGGTAGCATCTCCCCTGGGCCGCGTCCAGTTCTATGGGTTTGAGGTGGAACAGCCTACCCCCCTCTCCCTCTGGGAGAGGGGCCGGGGGTGAGGGGTACTGCCGCAGATTGAGAGCTAGGGCAGCGCTCTAGCCGGCCAGGGCCAAGCGGGCGCCGT
>NZ_JANSIY010000138.1:0-5413 GCF_047462295.1 Synechococcus sp. H60.3
AGAAGAAGAGACAAAAGCTCTGCTGTCAAGCGGGTGAGGAAACCCCACCCGCCTACGCGGTGGGGTAGTTCATTGCTGTCCTAGGGCCGGTCGATCCGCAGATAGGGGGCTACGCTGCCGCCAGCATTTTGCAGGTGGTGGCGGAAAAACCCATTGCCGAGATCGACGACCAGACGCTGATCCTGGCAGATCTGGCCCGCAAAGCGATGCAACAGGTACAGAACTTTGTGCGGGAGCTGCTCAAGGACGAGGTGCCCAAGCGCAAAATTGCTCCCGAACGTGTTGAGCCCCTCATCGAGGCTCTGACCAGCGGGCGGGTAACCCACGACTACCCGATTACGGCTGAAGAAGCGCAGGAGCTGGGCCTGCCCATCTCCACCGAGTTGCCGCCCCAGATCTACGCCCTGATGGATCTCTACCCACAAGCCAGCATAGGCCGTCCTTCCGTGCAGTACATTCCCACCCCCTACGATTCCCGCCCCTCTCCACCCGGCAGCCGGTCTCGCTAGGGCGAACTCTGGGCGTAGGTGTCCATGGCTTCTCGACGCAACCCTTCCGCCCGTCGAAACAGCTCTTGCCCAGTGTGCAGGTGGCGATCGTCGAAGTTTAGCGGGAAATAGCTCAGCTCCTCCAGGGCATCTTCCAAGTGGTTGAGGGCATAGTAGAGGCGAGAAGCCACCCCCCCTAGGCTGCTGGGATTGGGAAGGCGGCGAAAGATCTGCTGAGCTTGGGTCAGTTTCTGCGTACACTCCTCCAGATACAGGCCAAAGGCCTCCAGCAAATCGGGATCGAAAGGATCTGCCGCCAAGGCATTTAACTGCGGCCTGAGGGAAGACAGTAAAGGCCCCAAAACTCGGTTCAGAGGAGTGTAGACCTGCCGAATCCAGGCTTCGCGGGCAATAGCCTCCTGGCTGACCGTCTCTGATGGGGAGCCAGTGGGCTGGGGGCGGGGCGGGGCGTAATTGGAGCGCAGTTGCCGATCGTACTCGCGGCGGGCTTGCGGATCCTTAAGCACCGCATAGGCAGCGTTGATCTGGCGAATACGCTCAGCGGCAGCCCGATCTTTTTTGGCCAGGAGGCTGTCGGGGTGGTGGTACTTGACCAGACGGCGATAGGCAGACTTGATCTCCGCTGCCGTCGCCAGCACCGAAACCCCCAACACTTCGTAGTGGGAAACTGCTTCAGACCCGCTCCCCATCATTTTGTTCTCAGAACAAACGCTCATATTGTACCTGGAGCCTACAATAATGGTGAGTTTTCCGGTGCTGCCCCATGCCGTCCTCCTCCCATCCCCTCAACGCCCTCGTGGGGGCTGCCTTTGCTGCCAGTTTGGGCTATGGGTTCCTACAATTGCTGCTCTCGATGCTGGCCAAGCTGCCGCCAATCGACCTGGAAAGCGGATCCCTGGCGCGGGGGATCAGCATTCTGGTGCGCTACCTGCTGGTGGGATCCGTTTCCCTGATCACCTTCATGTTTGTCATGGTGGGCCTGGGGCTGGCAGCCTACTCGCTGCAATTGCTGGGAGAACGGCTGACCTCTTCTCGGCACCGATCCTAGCCGCAGTCGAGGGAGTTGGTTAGCCAGGACGCTGACGGAGGCGCTGGCTGACCAAGGTGCGCCCCTCTTGGGTGTAGAGCTGCCAGTAGTTCCAGTAGTTGCCAAAGACAGACTTGACATAGCCACGGGTTTCGGCAAAGGGGATCCGCTCCACAAATTCATCGGGATCCTCAAAGCCGAAGCGGCCTAGCCATCTGGCGACATTGCCAGGCCCGCCATTGTAGCTGGCCAGGGCCAGCAGGGTGTTGTCTTGATAGGTGCGGTGGGTGTAGTCAAAGTACCAGCATCCCAGGCGCAGGTTGTCGGCAGGGTTGGTGAGGCTGTACTGGGCTAGACTAACTTTTTGGGCAATCCAGCGGCCGGTGGCAGGCATCACCTGCATCAAGCCCAGCGCTCCCGAGGCCGAGACAATCTCCGGCTCAAAACGGGATTCCTGGCGGATCAAGGCTGCCACCATCAGGGAATTCAGGTTAAACTGCCGCGACCAGTAGGCCAGCCCAGGCCGGGCATAGGGATCTCCCTCCCACGTGTTCTCCGGGTCGGCGTAGTAGTGCAGCGGGTAGACAGCCTGCCAGAAATCCTGGCGCTGCCTCAAGCTCGGCAGCAGCGGGTCAGGCTCGGCGCTGAAGCGCAAAGCAGCCACCTGGTTGATCCCCTGGAGGTGCTCGCCAGCGTTGTTGCGCAAAATGCCGCTGGCAAAGCGCTCGGCCACGCTCATCTGGCGCGGATCCCGTTGCCGCAGGGCCGTTTCCCCCTGCCAGCGCTCCCAGGCCAGTTGGCTGGCGCCGATGAGATGCAAAGTTTGCGTGGCCTCAGAGACCCCTGGCAACGGTTGGCGCACCGGCTGAAAGTCCACCTCAACCCTTTGGCGCCCGCTGGAGAAATCTCCTACTGGCCAGCCCAGTTGCGCCGCTGCCCGCCAGGCGTGGTAGGTGTGGGGAAACTGCCGCAGCACCTGCTGATAGGTTTGCCGTGCCGCCGCCCTATCCCCCAGGCGTTCCCGCCATTTGCCTGCCCAGTAGAGCAGTTGCGCCCCCATTTCCGTATCCTGCTGGGCCAAGCCAATCTGCTGGGCCAGAGCAATGGCTTGGCTGAGATTGCCCGCTTGCGCCTGGCGCCAAGCCACCGTCCAGGCGGCGTTGGCCGCTGCTTCGCTGGCCGGGAAACGCTCCCAAAGGGTCTGCCGCACCGCCTGGGCCGACTGCGGGCTGTCGTTGCGTTCATAAAGCTGGCTGAGGCTGAGCAGGGCCTCTGGGGCCTCTGGATTCGAGCCGGATCCCACCTGTCGGAGCAACTGAAGGGCTGTCGGCAGGTCGCTCAGCTCGGCCAGGCGACGCTGGGTGAGGGAGGCCTCGGCAGCCTCGGGAAATTGCGCCAGCAGCGCTTGGTAGGCGGCCCTGGCCTGGGGAAACTCCCGCGAGATTTGGTGGCTGCGGCCCTGGCGGTAGAGGTTTTGGGGGGTGGCAGGGGCGTGTTTGTAGGCGCGGGCGGCTTTGCCGTACTCCCGCTGCTCCCAGTAGGCATCGGCCAGGATCTGCCAGTCGGAGGCTGTGAGGGATCCCTCCTGGGCTTGGCGCCAGCGATCCAAGAGGGGCGTTAACCCAGGGGTTTGCGGGTGATGTTGGGCCAGATCCCGCAGTAGGTCGTAGCGGTCGGGATGCTGCTGCAGCAAGTGCTGGAGGGCGCGAGCAGTCAAGGGGTGAGTGGGAAATTGCCGTCGCAGTTGCTCCACCTGGCCCATTCCCCACAGGGCATAGGCGGCTACAGGACTGTGGGGATACTCCCGCAAGATCTTGGGCCACCAGATTTGGCGGGCAGTTTCTCGATCCCCCAGCTTTTCATAGGCCTGGGCCCTGAGCTTCCAAATTTCATCAGTGAGAACTGGCAGCTTCTCTTCCAAGCCTTGTAAGGACTCCAAGGCCGCTTGGGCTTGGCCGCCCTGGAGGGCTTTGTAGGCGCGCAAAAAGGCAGCGCCAGAAGTCGAGCTTGGGGATGCCGGCGGCACCGCCGCCATCTCAACGGGTTCTGCCCAGGAAGAAGTGTAAAAGCCCCAGAGGGCACCGCCCAGGACTCCGCCTGCTGCTAAGGCCGCGGCCACCCATTGCCTCCAGAGGTTGCTGGTTAGGCTCCCCATGCCCCCCTCCCCCAGCTCCTTGACTACGATACCCAACGGGGAGGCGCCGAGCCAGGGCAGGGAGGACTCCAGTTGGCGATGGGAACTGGCTCGAGGGGCTCTGGCAGGGGAAACCCCAGGATCTGGGCGTAGAAGTAAAGCTCTGCCTCCAGCGCCCGCTTGAGGTTGGCCGCCTGGCGGAAGCCGTGCTGCTCTCCCTCAAAGGGCACGTAGGCCACCGGGATCCCTTTGGCCTTCAGGGCAACTACCATCTTCTCTGCTTGGTTGGGAGGAACGATGGCGTCCTCTAGGCCTTGAAAGAAAATGATCGGGCAGTTGAGACCCTCTAGGTGGTGGAGGGGAGAGCGCTCTCGGTAGAGATCCTGCCGTTGGGGGTAGGGGCCAATTAAGCTCTCCAAGTAGTGGGACTCAAACTTGTGAGTTTCCCGGGCCAGCGCTTCTAGGTCACTGATGCCGTAGTAGCTGGCGCCGGCGCGGAAAACCCTGTGAAACGTCAAAGCTGCCAGGGTCGTGTAGCCGCCGGCACTGCTGCCGCGAATGAGCAATCGCTCGCCGTCAACCCGGCCCTGTTGGGCCAAGAATCGGGCTCCAGCAATGCAATCTTCCACGTCCACAAGGCCCCATTGGCCCTTGAGGGCCTCCCGGTAGGCCCGTCCATAGCCGCTGCTGCCGCGGTAGTTGACATCCAAAACGGCAATCCCGCGGCTGGTCCAGTACTGGATCCCCAGGTCGAGCACGGCTGCTGTTGCTCCCGTGGGCCCGCCGTGACTTTTCACCAGCAGGGGCGGCTTTTCGCCGGCAGGGGCCACGAAGTCGCGGTTCTTGGGAGGATAGAAGAAGCCGTAGGCCACTGTCCCGCCAGAAGTGGGAAAGGTGATGGGCTCAGGGATCGACAAGTACCCAGGATCCACCGCCGCGCTGCTAGAGCGGGCCACCACCTCCAATTGGCCAGAAGGTAAGTCCAGACCGACCAAGGCCATGGCTTCGCTGGGGGATCCGGCCAGGAAGGCAGCTTTTTCGCCGCTAACTTGAAGGTTGTGGAGCTCGGTGTAGGGCAGGGGGAGCTCCTGCCGCCGTCCTGAACGCGGATCCAAAAGCGCCAGGTGGCAGAGCCCCTCTTGCCGATAGATGGCCAGGATTTGCCCATCCCCACAAAAGCCGTAGGTGCTCAGGCCAAACACCCACTGGGGCTCCCCAAACTCTGCTTCCATAGGACAGAGGGGAATCGGCCCTGAGGGATCCCAGCGGTAGAGGTTCCACCAGCCGCTGCGGTCGGAAACAAAGTAAAGCTCCCCCTGCGGCGACCACTGGGGTTGGAAAATGGACTCAGCCGGGCCGCCAACGAGTTTCTGGGGTTCTCCCAAGCTGCCGTCAGGAGCCACTTCCGCCCGCCACAGCTCCGTGCCGTCCCAAGGCATCTGGGGGTGATCCCAGGCCAGCCACACCAGGGTCTGACCGTCTGGGCTCAGTTGCGGGCTGGCGTAGAAATCGTGGCCCCTAGCCAAAACTTGCTGGGATCCGCTTTCTAGATCGATGGCCACCAGCGTATTTTCTGGCTCTCCTTGCTGGCTGTGATCCTCGCGCACGCAGAGGATGCGCCGGCGCCTCCTGTCCACCACCCCGTCGGCATAACGGTAGGGGCCGGGCTCGGTGAGGGGCTGGGGAGCCAACCCCGGCAGCAGGCGGTAGAGCCGTTGATCGGCAAAGTTGCAGAAATACACC
>NZ_JANSIY010000139.1:0-5376 GCF_047462295.1 Synechococcus sp. H60.3
GCAATCAGAGGCTCCTCCCCCTCCCTAGTTGAAGTCTTGGCTGGCACCCCCATGAACCCGTTAGCCAGGGATCCCTCTTGGCGGATGTTGCTCCAGGCGGCCCTGCACCGCAACCGCAGCGATCCCGGTGTACGCTATTTGCAACTGGCTACAGTGGATCCCCAGGGGCATCCGCGTAACCGCACGGTGGTCTTCCGGGGATTTTTGCGGGATACCGACCGCATCCAGTTGGCGGTGGACAGCCGCAGCGAGAAGATCTGCCAGATTGCCCACTGCCCACTGGCCCAGATCTGCTGGTACTTCTGTAAAACTCGCGAGCAATTTCGCATTGCCGGCACTCTCGAGGCCATCGCCGCTGACCACCCGGATCCCCAGGCGCAGCAGCAGCGGCAACAGGTATGGCAGCAAATCTCGGAAAAAGGACGGCTGCTCTGGTTCTGGCCGGAACCCAAAGGCCCTCTTGCCCCACCAGAGGCTTTTGTTGGAGAGCTGCCCCCCGAAAAGGCTTCTTTGCCACCGCCGACATTTGTCCTATTGCTGTTGGATCCAACGGAGGTGGATCACCTCCAGCTCAAGGGGGATGCAACCTACCCCCAATTGCGAACCGTCTACGAGCGCAGTCCGCAAGGCTGGCAATGCCGAGCGGTCAACCCCTAGAAGGGATCCCAGCCGGCTCCGACCTGGGCAGGGGGCAGGGAAGCCGTTTTTCCCCTCGCTTTCCGGGAGAATATTGAAGAGAATAGATGTGCTAGCGCAAATGAACAATCTCCCACCCTCCGGAGCGACGCCGTCTGACGGCAGCTGGAGCTCCCCTCCTGGGGGGTAGGAGTCCCTCAGCTTCTGTCTCCAGCCGATACCTAGCCTTCCTGGTTGCGGTACCTCTGATGTCTATTTCCGCCCTCTCATTTGCTAAGCGCATTGCCCAAGCTGTTGCTCCTCTCTTTTTGACCGGCAAGCCCTTGTTGGCCAGAGCTTTGCAGGACAGGCTGCGCCAGGGATCCCTGGGGTTGGCTGTCGCTTTGGTTTGGGGTCTGGCTCCCGTTCAGGAGCTGACAGCCCAGCCGATGTTAAAATCCCCACAAGGCTCCCTTGAAGAGAATATAGCTCCTGCCCTGCCCTCAGAATCTGCCTTCCCCACCTCCACCCGCACAGGACTCTTTCGAGTCGGCAATCGCACCCCTCACCCGATTCGGCTGGTGATCTTGATGCGCAGCGGCGGACGGCTGCTCAACCCAGAAACGGCCCACTGGGACTTTGCGCCCGGAGAAGGGGGTAGTGAAGGATTGGTGCTGAGTTTGGGCGAGGAGCCACTGCAGATCGGCCCCGGAGATATTGTGGTGGCTTTTACCTTGGATGGAACCGCTCGCTACTGGGGGCCGAACGTGGTGGGAGAGTCGCTGGCGCCCTTTTGGAATGAAGAGAGCGGCTTTTGGTCGATGATCTTGCAGCCTTAGGCAGCCGGGCAGGCGGCCCGAAATACCCTTTCAAACTTTTCAAAATGGTTCAAAAAAGTTACAGCCATTGCACTCTGGCTCCTCAGAGGGCGCTGGAGAGTAGAGGAGAAGATAGTCCCAAACTCGGCTTGGGAGCTCGGCCCCTGCACGGGAAGTGGGAGCTGCAGTCCGCCGGGATCCTCTGCCTCTCAAGCTCCGGCCCAGTGCCACCAGGCCCAGCCCAGCCCCACCAATAGCGCCGTTAGCCCATAGAAGCACCCCACCACCTGCACCTCCGACCAGCCCCCCAGCTCCAGATGGTGGTGGAGGGGAGACATGCGCAGCAGCCGTTTGCCTTGGCCGGTCTTGCGTTTGGTGTATCGAAAGTAGCCCACCTGCAGGATGACTGACAGGGCTTCCACCACCAAGATCCCGCCCATCCAGGCCAGGGCCCAGAGCTGATCCCCCAGCAGGGCCAGCCCCGCCAGAGCGCCTCCCAAGCCCAGGGATCCGGTATCCCCCATAAACAGGCGGGCCCGGTGGTGGTTGTGCACCAGAAAGCCCAGACAGGCACCGCTCAAGGCAAAAGCCACGAGCGCCAAAACGGGATCCGCTGCCATCAGCCCCAGCCCTGCCAGGACGAGGGCCACCACCCCTGCCGCCAGACCGTCCATGCCGTCGGCGAGGTTGACGGCGTTGTTGGTTCCCACCAACACAAACAAAGCCAAAGGCCAGAACAGCCAGCCCAGGGAGAGGGCACCTATTCCCGGCAGGGTGAGAACGGTAGGGATCCCTTGCCAAGCTAGATAGCCGCAAAAAGCCAGGCCAACCCCAACTTGGAGCAACAGCTTCACCTTGGGGGACAACCCCTTGTTGGAGCGCTGCCGGATAACCAGCCAATCGTCCAGCCAGCCAACCAAGGTGTAGGCCAGAGTCAGCAGCGCCACCGCCAGCCACTGGGGATCCCAGCCGCTCCCGACGCCAGCTACCAGCAGCCCTACGGGCAAAAAGCTAAGGCCACCCATGGTTGGCGTGCCCGCTTTTTTGTAGTGGGACTGGGGCCCCTCTTCGCGGATGACCTGCCCTGCCTTCCAGCGCCGCAAGGCTGGGAGAAGCAGGGATCCCAACATAGCCGATCCCAGTACGCTCAATCCAAAGGGGACGGCCACCTGGGGCCGGATCCCGATGACCAACGCCGAGAGGGCCAGGCCCAGAACCCAGGAGAGGGCCATCCCTCCCCAGGCCGCCTCTTCCAGAGCGGGAAGCGTATCCGCATCCGCCCTTTCTGAACTCCTCACCCCCTTAACCTCCAGCCCAACTCCTCAAAAAACTCCGGCAGGAGAGCCTAAGAAAACTCTACCCTGCCGGAGGCCCAGAGGCGAAGGATCCCCTAGTAGGGCCACTTCCAGTTGCGCACCTCCGGCAGATCCTCGCCGTACTTGCAGATGTACTGCTTGTGCTCCACCAGCTTGTCCCGAATCAACTGCTGGACGTGATCCCGCCGGTACTTGAAGCGCTCCACCCGCTCCAACACGTCGTTGGCCAGGTTGAAGCGATCCACCTGGTTGAGGACGCACATGTCAAAGGGAGTGGTGGTGGTGCCTTCCTCCTTGTAGCCGCGCACGTGTAGGTTGTGGTGGTTGGGGCGGCGGTAGGTGAGGCGGTGAATCAGCCAAGGATAGCCATGGAAGGCAAACACGATGGGCTTGTCGGGGGTGAAGATGCTGACAAACTCCTTGTCGCTGATGCCGTGGGGGTGTTCGCTGGGCGGCTGCAACTTCATCAGGTTCACCACGTTCACCACCCGGATCTTGATATCCGGCAGGTGCTGCCGCAAAAAGTCCGCCGCCGCCAGGGTTTCCATCGTCGGCACATCGCCGCAGCAGGCCATGACCACATCCGGCTCCGAGCCCTGATCGTTGCTGGCCCACTCCCAGATCCCCAGGCCCTGGGTGCAGTGCTTGATGGCAGCATCCATGTCCAGGTACTGCAGGGCCGGCTGTTTCCCCGCCACAATAACATTGACGTAGTGGCGGCTGCGCAGGCAGTGGTCGGCCACCGAGAGCAGGGTGTTGGCATCCGGCGGCAGGTAGACGCGGATGATTTCGGCTTTTTTGTTGACCACGTGATCCAAAAAGCCGGGATCCTGGTGGCTGAAGCCGTTGTGATCCTGCCGCCACACGTGGGAGGTGAGCAGGTAGTTGAGGGAGGGGATGGGCCGCCGCCAAGGGATGTGCCGGGTGGTTTTCAGCCACTTGGCATGTTGGTTGAACATCGAGTCCACCAGGTGGATGAAGGCTTCGTAGCAGGAAAAGAAGCCGTGGCGGCCTGTCAACAGGTAGCCCTCCAGCCAGCCCTGACAGACGTGCTCGCTCAAGATCTCCATCACCCGTCCATCGGGGGAGAGGTGCTCGTCGTAGTCGTAGATAGGCGCCACCCAGGTGCGGTCGCTGGCCTCAAACACGGCGTTCAGGCGGTTGGAGGCAGTTTCGTCGGGGCCAAAGAGGCGGAAGTTGTGGGGGTTGAGCTTCATTACATCTCGCAAAAACTGTCCCAGCACCTTCGTGGCCTCGGCCTCCGTGGTGCCAGGGCGCGGGACGTCTACGGCGTAGTTGCGGAAGTCCGGCATTTTCAGCTCCCGCGTCAGCAGGCCGCCGTTGGCGTGGGGCAGGGCACCCATGCGTTTTTCCCCTTTGGGGGCCAGCTCTTGCAGCTCGGGCCGCAAACGGCCGTTTTCGTCGAAGAGCTCTTCTGGCTTGTAGCTGCGCATCCACTCTTCCAGGAGCTTGAGGTGCTCCGGGTTCTTGGCCAGATCCGCCAGTGGCACCTGGTGGGAGCGCCAGAAATCCTCTACTTTTTTGCCGTCCACCTCTTTGGGGCCCGTCCAGCCTTTGGGGGTGCGCAGGATGATCATCGGCCACTGCGGACGGGTAGGATCCCCTTTGCTGCGGGCGTGCTGCTGGATTTCTTGAATCTCGTGGATCACCGTGTCCAAAGTGGCGGCCATCAACTGGTGCATCTGGGCTGGCTCGGAGCCTTCGACAAAGTAGGGTTTGTAGCCGTAGCCCACAAACAGGCTTTGCAGCTCTTCACGGCTGAGGCGGGCCAGGATCGTCGGGTTGGCGATCTTGTAGCCATTGAGGTGCAGAATCGGCAGCACCGCCCCGTCGTGGATGGGGTTGAGGAATTTGTTGGAGTGCCAAGAGGCAGCCAGAGGGCCAGTCTCGGCTTCTCCATCCCCGACTACACAGGCCACCAGCAGATCGGGGTTGTCGAAGGCTGCCCCAAAGGCGTGGGCTAGAGCATAGCCCAGCTCTCCCCCCTCATGGATGGAGCCGGGGGTTTCCGGGGCCACGTGGCTGGGTACGCCGCCGGGGAAGGAGAACTGCTTGAAGAGCTTGCGCATGCCCTCGGCGTCTTGGCTGATGTTGGGGTACACCTCGCTGTAGGTGCCCTCCAGGTACGTGTTGGCCACCAGAGCGGGGCCGCCATGGCCGGGGCCGGTGATGTAGAGGATGTTGAGGTTTTCCCGCTTGATGATGCGGTTGAGATGCACGTAGATAAAATTCAGCCCCGGTGTGGTGCCCCAGTGCCCCAGCAGGCGCGGCTTCACATGCTCTAGCTTGAGGGGTTCCCGCAGCAGCGGGTTGTCCATCAGGTAAATCTGCCCCACCGACAGGTAGTTGGCGGCCCGCCAGTAGGCGTCCATTTTGCGCAGTTCGTCGTCGGTCAGCGGTTTTGTCGAGAGCTGTTCTGCCAAAACCATAGCCGTACCCCCTAGGTATCTCTACTCCCATGGTGAGCCAGGTTGGGGCGTAGGCTTGGGGATCTTGGGATTCCTTTGGATTTGGGAGATGGGGTGAGGGATGAACTACCCCACCGCGTAGGCGGGTGGGGTTTCCTCACCCGCTTGGCAGCAGAGCTTTTGTCTCTTCTTCTGCCC
>NZ_JANSIY010000140.1:0-5331 GCF_047462295.1 Synechococcus sp. H60.3
TTGACTATCGACAAACTCCGCAGCAGTCGTGTTAGGGTCTGGGAGGTTGCCAGGAGGAGGGGCAATGCAAACTGGAGCAGAAGCTCAAGTCCAGGAGAAAAAAAGGGAAAAGGGAGCCTGGATCCAGAGGGACATTCGGCTGTTGGTGGTGGACATCGACGGCACGATTGCGGGGCCTTCCAACCAGGTTTCGGAGCCGGTGCGGCAGGCCATTCAAAAAGCCAAGGCTGCAGGCGTGCGGGTGGCCATTGCCACAGGTCGGATGCATCGCTCTGCTGAGCGGTTTCATTACGCCATTGGAGCGGACATGCCCCTCTGCAGCTATCAGGGGGCGCTTATTCGGGATCCCGACAGCCAAAAGACCTTGAAGCACTGGAGCCTGGACTGGTCGCTGACGGAGGAGCTGTTGCAGGTGCTGCAGGATCAGCCGGTGGGGGTGCACCTCTACATCGATGACCAGCTCTATGTGCGAGAGCTCAGCCCCCTCAGCCAAGCCTATGCCGAGCGCTCCCAGGTGCCGCTCCAGATGCTTTCCCCCGCCCAATATGGGAAAAGCCCCACCAAGATCCTAGCTGTTTCGGAAGATACGGAGTTTCTGCAGGCATTACAGGGATCCCTGCGGCAGCGGTATTCTCCTGAGCAGATCTACCTCACCCGCTCGGAGCCGATTTTTCTGGAGGCCACCCATCCGGCGGTGAACAAGGGCAATGCCGTTCGCTTTCTGGCGGAAGAGCTGCTGGGGGTGTCAGCGGAGCAGGTGATGGCCATCGGCGATGGCGACAATGACATTGAGATGCTGCGGTATGCAGGGATCGGGGTGGCCATGGGGAATGCCTCGCCGGCTTTGCTGCCCCACGCCGATTGGGTGGCTCCTCCCGTCAGCGAAGATGGAGTGGTGGCGGCCATCGAGACTTTTATCCTCGGCTAGGTAGGGATCCGAGGGTGGGCTTGGCTGCTTCTCCTTTTTCCCAAGTCGCGTTGCGTCCAGAACAGCAACGGGCATTGGCGTATCGCTCGGGGCCTCTGGGGATCGCGGCAGTTCCGGGGAGCGGCAAGACGTTCATCCTGGAGCTGCTAATCGCCGATCTCATCCTGAAGCGAGGGATCCCACCGGATCGCATCGGGGTGTTCACCTACATGCGTTCGGCACGGGTCAATCTGCTGCGCCGTATCAACCAACGCCTGCAAGAGGCGGGCTACCCAGATCGCTTTACCCAAGCCTTTACCTTGCATTCCCTAGCGCTGCGGGTGTTGCGGGAGGCCCCCGGCCCTTGGGAAGAGCTGTCCATCCTGGAGGGATATGAACAGGAGCGCCTGCTCAGCCGTCTCTGCCGCGCCTGGCTCGCCCACCACACTTACCTCTGGGAGCCGCTGATTCCCCCCGACGATTCCCACCAGAAGGTGGTTCGAAACCGGACGCGGTTCCGGCGCAGCTTCCAACAGATGGTGCAGGCGGTGATTAGCACGGCCAAGAATCTGCGTCTGGGGCCGGAGCAGATCCCTGCTGACAGGGAGGGCTATCTGGGTTGGGCGGCTCCGATCTATGCCGCCTACCAAGCGGAGCTGCGCCGCCTGGGCAAGCTGGACTACGACGACCTGGGCTGGCAGGCGGTGGAGCTGATCGAGCGCGACCCGGCGCTGGGGCAGCAGGTGCAAAGTTGGTATGACTACCTGTTCGAGGACGAGGCCCAGGACAGCTCCCCCCTACAAGAAGAGCTGCTGCGGTTGCTCAGCCAGCGCACCGGCAACCTGGTGCGGGTGGGGGATCCCAACCAAAGCATCATGGGCACCTTCACCACCGCCGAGCCGCGGCTGTTTCGTGACTTTTGTCAGGCCAGTCCCCGAGTAATCCTAGAAGAGTCCAGCCGCAGCGCCCCCCAGATCCTCGAGTTGGCCAACCGCCTAGTGGACTGGGTAAACCAGAAGCACCCCATCCCGGCCCTGCGCACCGCCCTGGCTCCCCAGCACATTCGTCCGGCCACCACCGGTGGCCAGAATCCCCCGGCCAGCGAGGGGCAGGTGGAGTTTCGCCGGGTAGCCGGATCGCCGGAGGAGGAGCTGCAGGAGGTAACACGGTGGGCCCTGGCAGCCGCCCAAGCTTTCCCCGACCAGACGGTGGCCATTCTGGTCACCACCAACGAGCTGGGGGGCAAGGCCCTCGACTACCTGCGGGAACTGGGGGCAGAGCAGGTGATCGACCTGTTGCGGGGCAACCCCAGCCAGCGGCGGGTGCTGCTGCAACTCAAGGGAATAATCGACTGGTTGGCCCAGCCCACTTCCTCTGCTCGCCTGGCTGCAGCCGTAGATCACCTAGCCGACTGGGCCGGGATCCCACGGGCTGAGCTACAGCCGATGCTGGGCTGGATCCGCGCCTCGCTGCCGGAGCGGCTGCTCTTTCCCCAGTTTGGGGAAGCCCCTACTTTGCCGGATAGCCCCTCTTGGCAAAGCCTGGGCAGGCTGCTGCGTACCCTGGGGGCTTGGCTGCGGGCTGGGCGCTCCCCTTGGCCGGAAGTGCTGAATGTAGTTGTCCAAAGCCTCTACCGCAAGCCGGAAGAACTGTTTGTGGGTCGCTACGTCATCGACCAGTTGGAGCAGGTGCTGGGATCCCTGCCTGAGGTCGATTGGCAGGAGATTGCCCAAGAATTTCAGGTGATTCTGGATTACCGCCTCAACAACCTGCCCTCGGAGATCTTTGCCTTCAACCCCGAGCCGGGCAGCATCACCGTTGCTACGCTGCACCGTGCCAAGGGTTTGGAATGGGATCAGGTCTTCATCCCCCAGGTGTCGGCCTACGAGTTTCCCGCCCAGTACGGAGAGCGTCGCCTTGGCCTAGCTTTTTTGGAAGATGTGGATATGCAGGCAGAGGCCCTGGCCCAGTTGCGACAGCTCAGCCGCAGAAGATATTGGGAGCTGCAGGCCAACTCTCCTACCGAACAGGCCTTTCTAGACTTGGCTGCAGAGCGGTTGCGGCTGCTATACGTGGGCATCACCCGCAGCAAGCGGCGGCTCACCCTCTCGGTATCCAGCCAATCTCGCTTTGGCGAAGAGCAGAGTTCATCGTTGGTGTTTCGCGTGTTGAGCCGCCCTTCCGAGGCGAGTTGACAGCGAGGCCTCGGGTTCTTCCTTGCCCCGCCGCAGCCTGCTAGCATGGCTAAGCCCGGTAGCACCGCCTTGCGGGATGGGGCAGTCGTTTAAAAGCATGGGTATTCTGCAATGCAACCTCGGCGTGTTGCCCGCGAACTGGCCCTGCTAGGGGTCAACCAACTGCCGGCCACGGCGGCCAAACTGAGCGAAAAACAACTGGAGGACTTGCTGCTGGCAGCCATCCGCGCCCTGCAGGAAGAGACCCATGAAACTCTCTCCACGGCGGCGGCAGAAATTCAGCGCAGCGATCGCCTGTTGCACGAGAGTGATCCCCTGTTATTGGCTGCTTCTGATGCCAAGGAAGAGGGCGGATCTCGCTCCCTTACTGTCCGCCTTCAGCAGGCCCAACGACATCTACAACGCTTGGAAACGGCTCTGAAGGCGGCCAACGCCCGCGACACCGCGCCGGGAGAATTGCTGGAGCTGGCCCACCAAGCCCAAGTGGCCCTCAGCAACGCCGGCCAAGCCCTGGAACACATGGAACAACGGCTGTACAGCGTCCGCCACATCCTGGATGAGGTCGTTCAGTTGTCCCAAAAGGCGGTCAACCGGCTGGGAGCTGCCCTCTCCATGCCGGAGCTGTTGCACATCGCCCAAGCGCAAGAGGTGCGCACCTATGCTCTCCAACTGTTGACTGCCCTGCGCACCCATAAGGAGGCTATCGATGCCCGTTTACAAGGGGTTTTGGTAGGCTGGCAACTGCAGCGGGTGGGGCGGATCGAGCGCGATATCCTGCGCCTGGCAGTGGTGGAAATGGAGATCCTGCGCAGCAGCCCCGACAAGGTCGCCATCAACGAAGCTGTAGAATTGGCCAAAAAATACGGGGATCCGGAGGCCGCCGCTTTCGTCAACGGCGTGCTGCGACGAGTGGTGGACAACCCGGTGGAGACCCACAGGGGCCCTGCTGCCGGCTCGGCGGGCTGAGCAGATCACGGGGGATCTTCCTTGCCAGGGTAAAAGTCGGGATCCATCACCTGCTCTAATGTGCAGGGACACTGGGCCGGCAGATCTGTCTCAGACAGGGGCGTTTCTCTCACCACCACCAGGATCCCGTCCTGATAAGCTTCTTGCGGGGCTGCCACGGGCTTGAGGCTGGGATTGTCCCTGAGCAACCGCTGGATCTGGCGGCGTTGTTCGGTCATCGTTGCCCGCCAACCTTTGCCTCGCAGGTGGGGCTGGAAGTGCCCCTTCAGCAGATGTCCTAGCAAGATCCCTGGCCAGTTCAGCAGGGCAGCTTGCTCTTGCCTCCAGAAGCTACGTGCTGCCACTCCTCCCTTCAACCTCGACACTGGCTAGGGGTAGGTTGGGATCGGCAGCGGCGAGAGAGGGTTTTGCGGATCCAGAAGCGGGCGATGAGACTCGAACTCACGACATCCAGCTTGGGAAGCTAGCGTTCTACCACTGAACTACGCCCGCACAGAACCGGGCCCGGCATCCTGAAGCCCTGTCTCTTCTAGTTTATCATCATCTTGCACGTGGGATCCCTGATACAACTGAGGCAGCCTTCTGTCTGCAACCTATGTCCAGCATCCTCTTGCTCTCCGGTAGTCCCAGCACTCCTTCTCGCTCGGAAGCGATTTTGCATCACGCTGCCGGGATCCTGTCCGGTCTCGGGTTGACAACGGAGTTTGTCTCGGTGCGGGACTTGCCGCCAGAGGATCTGGTGCGGGTCAACTTCGAGAGCCCTCAACTCAAGCAGATTCAGGAAAAGGTGGCCCAGGCCGCCGGGATCATTCTCTCCGTCCCTGTTTACAAAGCTTCTTACCCAGGTGTGTTTAAGGCACTGCTGGATTTGCTAGACCAAGATGCCTTTACCGGCAAGGTGATTCTCCCCATCGCCACAGGCGGAACGCTGGCCCACCTGCTGGCCATCGACTTTGCCATGAAGCCGGTGCTGGCCGTGATGGGCGCAACCCATATCTTGAAAGGGGTCTACATCCTCAGCTCGCAAATCCAGTTTGAGGCGGACGGCACCCTGCGGCTGGAGGCCGACGTTGAAGAACGTCTGCAAGCGGGGATCCGAGCGCTTGCCCAGGCGGTGCAATAGAGGCATACAACTTCTAGGAACTTTCCAACGATTTTTCGTTCAGGCAGCAGGGGACAGCTAGTGAATGAACTACCCCACCGCGTAGGCGGGTGGGGTTTCCTCACCCGCTTGACAGCAGAGCTTTTGTCTCTTCTTCTGCC
>NZ_JANSIY010000141.1:0-5108 GCF_047462295.1 Synechococcus sp. H60.3
ATTCCAGTGATCCCCCTCAGAGGTCTGGGCAATATCCCTCCTACCCAAATCCACGCCCATTGCCTTGACGGCGTGCTCCGGCTCTGGTGCTTCAGACTCCACGCCAATCTGGATGTAGTAGGAACCGTCTTGGCGTTTGACCAACGTGGCTGCTTTGGGATGAGAGCCTGCTAGCCTGCCACGCTGGTAGTGACCTATATCTAGCTCAAAGCGTTCGCGTCGGTGGTCAGCGACACCGTCGGATCCTTTGAAAGGGAGGAGAGAAGTCAACCCAAGCAGACCCCTAGGCTAGCGAGAGTAGAGACCGGCCAATGGCTTCAGCTCCTCCAGTAGGGGACAGCTCAGGAAGGCTGTAACTTCAACTGTCTGCTTCCGTGGGGTGGTCAGTGAAGGGGTGGCTGCGAATAAAGTCTTTGGGCGTTACGTTTTCCACAAACTTGCGGAAGGCCTCCCGCTCTGCTTCGTCAGCATCTTGGTTCATCGGGATCGAGGCTTCCGCGATTACCTCTTCTACAGTCCAGATGGGGGCATGGGCCCGCAGGGCAAGGGCAATGGCATCGCTGGGGCGGCAGTCAATCTCCTGCTTTTTATCGCCGCAGACTGTAACAAGCACTGCATAGAAGGTATTGTCCAGCAGGGCATGGATGATAACCCGCTCCAGCTTGATCCCCCAAGCTTTCCAGGAGTTCAGAATAAGGTCATGGGTCATAGGGCGGAGGGGCTTTTGGTCGTCCAGCGCCTGCAGAATGGCGTTGGCCTCCGCTCTTCCTACCCAGATGGGTAGGGCACGCCGCTCATGGGTATCGCGCAAGATGACAATGGGAGCCTGGTTGACAGCGTCGACCGCGATCCCAGCCACATGCATCTCGATCATGAGCACTCGCCTCCAGCCTTTAGACCTCGATCGTATCCACTGGTAGCAAACTTTGGCAACACAACATGGGCTCGGTTCGTAAATCACTTGAAGTGGCCCTCATCGGTGGCAGCAGCGAAAGCCGCAGCTTGGCCCACGTCCTCAGCCATGAGGGGATCCCTTGGATAGCCACCGTCACCACCGAGGGGGCCAGAAGGCTATATCGGGATTTGCCGGGGCAAGTGATAGTTACCCGATTTTCGCCCCTATCTTTGTTACAGTTTCTACAGGAACACGGGATCCGCGTGCTGGTGGATGCTTCCCATCCCTTCGCCCAAGAGATCTCGCAACTGGCCATGCAGGTGACCGCCCAACTGGGGATCCCCTACCTGCGCTACGAGCGCCCCCCGGTGGCGTTGGATCCCTGGGTACAGGTAGCGTCAGACTGGCAGGTGTTGCTCACGGATGGCGTACTGGCAGGGCGGCGGGTGCTGCTAACGGTGGGGGTGAAGGCATTGCCCCTGTTTGTGCCCTGGCAGGATCGCTGCCAACTGTGGGCGCGGGTGCTGCCAGAGTCGGTTCCCCGGGCAGTGCAAGCCGGGATCCCTGCCGAGCGGGTGATTGGGATGCGCTTGCCCCTCAGCTTGGAGCAGGAACTGCAGCTTTGGCAGAGGCTGGAGCCCCAAGTGGTTATTAGTAAGGACTCTGGAGAAGCTGGTGGCCTGGCCATCAAGCAGGCTGTGGCTAAAACTCTGGGGATTCCCCTGTGGGTAATCCAACGGCCACTCTTAAGCTACCCCTGGTGTAGTCAAGACTTGGCCGAGGTGGTGCGGGAGTGCCAACGTCGGTTGGAGGGGACTTAGAACGGCTCCTCTGCAGGCAGGTCAGGCTCGCGATCTTGACGGGATCCCAGCAATTCCAGCCGATCCACGGCGATGATCGGCCTCTGGCGATCCTCCCCAGTGGTTCGATCTTTCCAGCGATCGAACTTGAGGCTGCCTGTTACCCCGATGAGGCTGCCCTTGCGCACATATTCTCCGGCCACTTCAGCGGTGCGCCCCCACAGCTCCAGGTTGAACCAATCGGGCTTGTCCTCTCCTTTGCGGAAGCGGTTGACCGCCAAGCTAAAGGTACACACCACCTTGCCCGACTCAAAGTAGCGCACCTCTGGATCCATTCCGGCTCTCCCCACCAGGGTCACCAGGTTTAGGCTCATGGGCTTTTCTCCAGACAGTCTGTGGCTTTCAGCCTTCAGTTGTAGCGCTTACAAGGGATCCCTGTCATCTTGCCACAGGCTTAGGGATAACTTTCAGCCTATCTTCCGATTCTCCTGCGGGGATCCCGGTTGATCGGGAGGAAAAATCTTTGCTCTCATGGATTGGGTGACTGCAGGGGGGCGCTGATTGTGTTGCAAAGATTTACAATATCAGAAGCCCCAGAGCAACTGCCGGCCTCTGACCCGTAGACAGATTCCCACCGGCCAGCAGGGAGGGTTCACTACCGCAAGAGAACGCATTCAGCAGTATCCCATGGAATTCATCTACGTATACGCCTGGTTGATCCCCGTCTATCCCCTGGTGGCAGCCTTTTTGCTTGGCCTAGGCATCCTGGTGTTCAACGCCTGGACAAGGGCCAACCGCTCTCTAGCCGCCTTTTTGAGTGTGTTCGCAACGGGGACGGCGATGGTTCACGCCTTTGCCCTCTTGGCCAGCCAACTGCAGGGCCATGAAACCGTCCTCAGAACCATCACCTGGGCCCAGGCGGGATCCTTCTCGCTGGACATGGGCTTTGTAGTCGACCACCTCAGCGCCATGATGCTGGTGGTGGTGACCACCGTGGCCTTCTTGGTACAGATCTACTCCGATGGCTACATGGCCCAGGATCCCGGCTATGTACGTTTCTACGCCTACCTGAGTCTGTTCGCCTCCTCGATGCTGGGCCTGGTGCTCAGTCCCAACCTGGTACAGATCTACATCTTCTGGGAGCTGGTGGGGATGTGCTCCTACCTGCTGATCGGCTTTTGGTACGAGCGGCAGGCAGCGGCAGAGGCAGCTCAGAAGGCATTTGTCGTCAACCGGGTGGGCGACTTTGGCCTGTTGCTGGGCATTTTGGGCTTTTACTGGATTGCCGGCACTTTTGGGTTCGAGGAACTGGCCCGCAATGTGGAGCAGATGGTCGCCAACGGCTCGGTGAGCAGCAGCTTGGTTGCCCTGTTTGCCCTCTTGGTGTTCTTGGGGCCGGTGGCCAAGTCGGCTCAGTTCCCGCTGCACGTGTGGCTGCCGGATGCCATGGAAGGTCCCACGCCTATTTCGGCCCTCATCCACGCGGCCACCATGGTCGCTGCCGGAGTATTCCTGTTGGCACGTATGTTCCCAGTGCTGGAAGGGATCCCGGCAGTCATGAACCTCATTGCCTGGACAGGGGCGGGCACGGCTTTCTTGGGGGCCAGCATCGCCATCACCCAAAACGACATCAAAAAGGGCCTGGCCTACTCCACCATCTCCCAACTGGGCTACATGGTCATGGCCATGGGATCCGGCGCCTATGGGGCGGGCTTATTCCATCTGATGACCCACGCCTACTTCAAGGCGCTGCTCTTTTTGGGCTCTGGCTCCGTAATTCATGGCATGGAGGCGGTGGTGGGCCACGACCCGGTTTTGTCCCAGGACATGCGCCTGATGGGAGGGCTGCGCAAATACATGCCAGTTACGGCCATCACGTTTTTGATTGGCACACTGGCCATCTGTGGGATCCCGCCCTTTGCCGGCTTTTGGTCTAAAGATGAGATTTTGGCTGCGGTTTTTGAGCACAACCCAGCCCTCTGGGGGGTGGGCTTCCTCACGGCGGGGATCACCGCCTTCTACATGTTCCGCATCTACTTCCTCACCTTTGAAGGGGAGTTTCGCGGCACCAACCTGAGACTGCGGCAGGAGGTAGCCGTCAGCCAGGGCCGACCGGTGCCGGCTTTTGCCTACGCTTTTGCCGGGAAAGAGCCGGCCTTTGGCCCCGGTGCCATGAACATTTACGAAAAGCCCCAGCCCAGCAGCCATCCTGAAGCTGTGGAAGACGGGCACGATGGGCATGGCCACGCTGCCGAGCCGCATGAGTCTCCCCTGTCGATGACGATTCCGCTGGTGGCGCTGGCGGTTCCTTCGGTGCTGATCGGCTTGGTGGGCACTCCCTTTGCCAACTTCTTTGAGGCCTTTATCCATCCGCCGGGCGAGACTGTGGCGGAGGCCGGATCGGTTTTGCCGCTGGTGGCAGCCGAGTGGCAAGCGGTGCTGGCTGGCCACTTCGATTGGACGGAGTTTTTGGTCATGGCGGGCAGCTCGGTAGGTATTGGGCTGATTGGCCTTGCCCTGGCCAGCCTGATCTACTGGCAGAAGCGCATCGATCCGAGCACCTTCCCCCAAAGCCTGCAGCCGCTCTACTACTTCTCGCTTAACAAGTGGTACATCGACGATCTCTACGATCGGGTCTTTGTGCAGGGCACTCGCTTTGTGGCGCGGGAAGCGCTGGAGGTGGACAGCCGCATTGTCGATGGGGTGGTCAACTTGACGGGCCTGGTGGCGATGGTCAGCGGCGAAGTGATGAAATACCTGGAAAACGGCAAGGCGCAGTTTTACGCTTTGATCATCTTTGCGGCGGTGGTGGTGATGGTAGTGCTTTCTGGGGTTGGGGTCTAGCCCATGGGCCAGAGGCTGATACAGGCCGCGGGATCCCGATACACCCGCAGCGCCGAGCGGGAAGGAAAGCGACGCAGCCAAATGCAGTAGTCGTCGCCGCCGCTGGCCAGCCAGCGATCCCCAGGAGCGCTGGCCACCGCCCCAATCCAGTTGCCGTGTTCGGGATGAACACTGAGAAGCTTTCCGGTGAAGGGATCCCAACGCTTGAGAGCGTAGTCCGCCCCGCCTTCCGCCAGTTACCGACCCTCAAGAGCTAGCTAATCTGCCGTTCGTGCTAGCGGGACGTAGTCCTTGAAGCCCCGCTCTGTACCCCCGTACATGGGGGGACTGGGGGTCGGTCGGAGTCGCTGGGGAGAGGCGGGAACATCCCAGTTGTGAATAGGTACAATACTCTCACCAGGAGAATTGCCTACCAGTGCCGCTTGCGCCCTATTCCCAGGCAAGTCGCCTGGATGGACGGCTGGCTGGAGTCGCTGCATAGGCAGTACAACTCTACAAAATTGAGCAGAAAGGTGGTCTGGTCTTGTTTCTTCCTACACAAACCCTCAAGCCGTCTCAGCGCTGTCCCA
>NZ_JANSIY010000142.1:0-5104 GCF_047462295.1 Synechococcus sp. H60.3
GGCTACCATTCGCGTCAGCGGCGCGTAGCGCTTAAGCCCGCTCCGTACCGCTTAGCGGTCGGAGCCGGGTAGTTTACTGGTTTCTCCCTGAACCCCCTAGGGAACTCTGTTCGCTTGCGCGAGCAGCGATAGCACCTACCGTTGGGGCCTACGGCCCGCTAACGCGAGGGGGTCTTCCCAGTCGGTTGCTCAAGCGCTCGGCGCCGCTAGCCCTCACCCCCGGCCCCTCTCCCAAAAGGAGAGGGGAGTTTGGGATCGAGGCGGCAGGCAGTCTCATTGCGGTTGGAATGGCCATAGGAGGGATGGCAAAGAAACCCGCTCCCCGCCCCAGACAAGGCCAAAGCATCCTATACTGTTGCGGCGGTAGAAATAAGCGGGAAGCTGCTGCCTATGTCTGAACTTCTCCCCTTGCCTTCGCTCCACAACCAGGTGGCAGTGGTCACCGGAGCCAGCCGCGGCATTGGCCGGGCCGTTGCCTTGCATCTGGGGGCGATTGGCGCCAAGGTGGTCGTCAACTACGCCCGCTCCGCCGCCGAGGCTGAGTCGTTGGTGCAGGAGATCGCCGCTCTGGGGGGCGAAGGGATGGCTGTGGCCGCCGATGTCTCCCAGCCGTCGGCGGTGGAACAACTCTTTGAGCAGGTGATGGAGCGCTGGGGGCGGGTGGACGTGCTGGTGAACAACGCCGGCATGGCCCGCGACACCCTACTGCTACGCATGAAGCCGGAAGATTGGCAGGCGGTGCTGGATCTCAACCTCACGGGGGTCTTCCTCTGCCTGAAGGCAGCCGCCAAGATCATGGTCAAGCAGCGGCAGGGGCGGATCATCAACATCACCTCGGTGGTGGGCCTGGTGGGCAATCCCGGCCAGGCCAACTACAGCGCCGCCAAAGCAGGGGTGATTGGTCTGACGAAGACAGCAGCCCGCGAGCTGGCCAGCCGCAACATCACCGTCAACGCCGTTGCCCCCGGCTTTATCACCACCCAGATGACCGAGAAGTTGGATCCCGGCCCCATCCTGGCCCAGATCCCTCTAGGGAGACTGGGATCCCCAGCGGAAGTGGCGGGGCTGGTGCGCTTTTTGGCGGCCGACCCGGCGGCAGCCTACATCACCGGGCAGGTTTTCGCCATCGACGGCGGCATGGTGATGAGCTGATCCTTCTACCAGGCCAGGGCCAGCCCATCGGCACGGGGTTCGGAAGCCCCGATTAAGTGATCCCCATCGCGAAAGATGATCTGTCCCCGGCCAAAAAGGCCGTAGTCCTCTTCTGCAGCTACCACCTGCACCGCGTGGCCCCGCGCAGCAAGCTCTCCCACCACCTGAGGGGGGGCCGTGCTCTCCAGCGCCACCTGCGGGATCCCTTGGTCGAGAAGCACCCGCCAGCGGGGCGCATCCAGAGCCGCTTGGGGGTTCAGGCCGTAATCCACCAGATTCACCACCACCTGCACATGGCCTTGGGGCTGCATCGTCCCTCCCATGACGCCAAAAGGGCCGAGAGGGATCCCATCTTTGGAAAGAAAGGCGGGGATGATCGTGTGGTAGGGGCGCTTGCGCGGGCCCACCTGGTTGGGATGACCGGGTTCCAAGGTGAATCCGGTGCCGCGATTGTGGAGGGCAATCCCTGTCCCTGGAACCAGCAGGCCGCTGCCGAAGCCGTCGAAGTTGGATTGGATCAAAGACACCATCAGGTCGCCATCAGCTGTGGCCAAGTAAACCGTTCCCCCCTGAGGTAGCCCTGGCTGAGCCAAGGGGATGGCCCTAGAACCAATCAACAGCCGCCGTTGCTGGGCATAACGTTTATCCAGCATTTGGGCGGGACTCACCTGTAAATAGTCGGGATCCGCTACCTGCCGGCTCACATCGGCAAAAGCCAGCTTCATCGCCTCAATCTGCAGGTGATAGCGCTCGCCGGCCTCGTAGGGGATCCGACCCAGCTCAAAACCCTCCAAAAGGTTGAGGGCCATCAGGGCGGCAATGCCCTGGCCATTGGGGGGGATCTCCCAGACGGTGTAGCCGCGGTAATCGGTATGGATGGGTTCTACCCAGTCGGCCCGATGTTCTGCCAAGTCGGCGCGGGACAGGAGACCGCCGGTGGTATCCGAAAAAGCCAGCAGCTTCTCCGCCAGCTCCCCCCGGTAAAAACTCTCGCCGCCACTATGGGCAATCTCTGCCAGGGTTTGTGCATGCAGAGGGCTGCTCCAGCGCTCCCCCGCCCGTGGAGCACGCCCCTGGGGGAAAAAAACGGCTTTGAAGGCCTCGTGGCGGGGATCCGGCAGCGGCAAATAGGTGGCCTCCGCCGCCTGCCACAGTTGGGCAATCCGGGGAGAAACCGGAAACCCCTCGCAGGCCAAGCGAAGGGCGGGCCCAAACAGGCGCTCGAAGGGCAGCCGTCCCCAGCGCCGGTGCAAGGCTTGCCAAGCCGAAACAGCCCCCGGCACCGTTACTGCCAACCAATCGTAAGCGGGAATCTGGCCGACACAGCGCTCCGGCGTCAGGGCAGCTGGGCTGCGACCGGAAGCATTCAAGCCGTACAGCCGGCCCTTCTCCCCTCCCTCCCACACCAGCGCAAAAGCATCGCCACCAATGCCATTGGAAGTCGGCTCCACCACCGTCAAAGCCACCGCCATCGCCACGGCTGCATCCACGGCATTGCCGCCGGCCCAGAACATCTCCATACCCGCCATTGCTGCCAGCGGTTGGCTGGTGGCCACGGCTCCCCGTTTGCCCATCACCACCCGTCGCCGCGAGGTAAATGGATAGCGATCCAGGGCCTGCCGTAAAAAAACCGGTGCTGGAGAGAGAGGATCCTGCATGGGTCTGTGCTCCCTATACAGGCAAGCTCAGAAGTGCTGCCAACTCGGCAAAGCTGTCCACCACCGCATCGGCCCCCGCCCGGCGCAGTTCCTCGGCAGTGAAAGCAGTGGTGAGGCCAACTGCCAAGCAGCCGGCCCCCTTGGCGGCGCGGATCCCGTGGGTGGAGTCTTCGACCACCAAACACCGGCTGGGATCCAAGCCCACCTTGGCAGCCGTTTTCAAATAGGGCTCGGGGTCGGGCTTGGCCCGCCGAATATCTTCGGCAGTAACCACGGCGTCGAACCAGCGGTGCAGGTTAAAGCGCTGGAAAATCTGCTCTTGATCCCGACGGGTGGCCGAGGTGGTGAGGGCGAGGGCCGAGAAGCGGCGGCGGCTAGCCGCCAAAAACTCCAGCACCCCTGGCACCAGCGGCACCTCTCCCAGTAGTTCTCCAAAAGCCTTGGCCTTTTCCTCGATCAAACGCTGCACCAGCAGGGATCGTTCTACGGGCGGGGTGTCCGTCAGGTGTTCTACGAGATACTCGAACATGTCCTGGTCGGTGCGCCCCTTAAACTGCAGGGAGATGGGAGCCAGATCCAGAGAGATCTGACAGCGCTGCAGGGCGATGACTCCGGCGCGGGCGTGGATCGGCTCCGAATCCACGATTACCCCGTCCATATCCAAAAGCAAGCCGGCAGTCGCGTCAGCGGCGCGGAGTGCTTCGGGTTGCATAGACAGTTGGGCAAGCGCGGGACAGGGATCCCCTTAGCAACAAGGCTGCTCTGTCGCCATCCCCCAGCCACAAAAGCGGCTGGTAACCTGCCAGATGGGATCCAACACATCGGTGAGGGCGTGGTCGCTCTCTACAGATACCAGTTGCGCCCAAGGACGACGGGCCACGTAGTCGCGGCTGGCCTGGATGGGAATGATCTCGTCCCGGATCCCATGCACAATCAGGGTGGGCACAGGCCGGCGCAACGCCCCATCCGGGTAGTGTTGGGCATCGGTGACAAAGCCGTACTCCAACAGCAGTGGACGGCCTTCTCCGTAGTGAAATACCGGCATTTGCCCAGTGCGTTGCCAGCTTTCCACCGCCTCCGCCCCCAGCCGCGGCAGCCAATGGCCCAGAAAGCCAAAGGCCGGTGCCAAGAGCACCAGACGCTGCACGCAGGGTTGCTGCTCAGCCACCCAGGCGGCCACCAGTCCCCCCAAGCTAGAACCAATAAGGGTAACGGGAGGATGGCCCATTTGCGCCAACTGCTCAGAAACCTGCCGGATCTGGCGGGTCAAGGTAAGCTGGGCAAAGTTGCCCTGGTTGAGATCGGGCACCTGCAGAGAGATCCCAAGCTGCTGCAGCCGCTGCCGGAAAAAAGTAGCCTTGGCCGATTGGGGCCCAGAGCCGAATCCGTGCAAGTAGATGACCGCCACGATGACAGGGATCCCTAGGGGCCTGTGGCTGCCGAGAGCCAGCCTGCCCCCAACACCACGCTGATGGAGAGGAAGAGGGTGGCTACCGTCCAGGTGATGCGGTTGAGGTTCTGCTCGGCGCTTTTGGAGCTGGAGAACAATTGAGCTTGGCCGCCGATGCCCGCCAGCCCATCCCCTTTGGGGCTATGCAACAACACCAGTATCACCAGCAAAACGGCCGAGGCAGACCAAAGGAACTCGAAGAAGGCTTCCATCGCAGAGGATCCCAGTAGGGCACGTTGCTGAAGCTATTATCGCCTGTATCTCCACCCTGGCACACCCTGCGCTCCCCTTCCAAAACCCACTAGATTGGAGTTTCAGCGTGGGCCAGGGAGATCTCTCACTGCCAGCCTTTTCCTCTCTGGGGGAGGAGCAGGCCGTTATCTGGCTAAGCCTAACCCTGTTTTGACACTCCCCCGACTAAAGTCGGAGGATTCTTACGCAGTCCACAAGCAGGCTCGTAAAGGCGCTGTCAAGACGCCCCTACCCACTTCCCTAGGGCAAAGCCCTAAGGTTCTGCTTACTTTGCTAAGCAACGCCCCCACGCTCTGCACTGCTCAGGTTTTCCACCGTAGCAGGTGCTTGCTAAGGCCTCCGGCCCGCTGGCGCGAAGGGAGAGCAACTTAAGTTGCTGGCGGGCTTCTCCGCCCCGCACTTTAGTGTGGGACTACCAAGCTATCCCCTGTGCCCTGGGTGAGATCTCTTCCGCCGCCTCTAAGCGGAGCCGTCGCATGGCTGTTGCTGGCCTTGCTGTTGTGGACGGTGGCCAGAGCAGTCGCGGACTTCTTGCATCAAGTCAACGTAAGGCGCGGGATTCCCCACCCGGGTGGGGAGGGATAGCGCCTCC
>NZ_JANSIY010000143.1:0-5007 GCF_047462295.1 Synechococcus sp. H60.3
GCAGAAGAAGAGACAAAAGCTCTGCTGTCAAGCGGGTGAGGAAACCCCACCCGCCTACGCGGTGGGGTAGTTCATAGGCGCTCGCTGTACCCTTGTAGATTCTCCGGCTCAAATTGGCGCAAAATCCGCGTTGCCTCGCGCAGGCGGGTTTCGTTCTCCTCTTCCAAAATGAGCACGTACTTGCCCGCGTTGAGGCGGTTGCGGTAGGCCAGGGCATCGCCGGAGCCGCTGGTCAGGCCCACTCCTCCCCCGACAAAAAAGCTGCCCATGGCCCCACCCAGGGCACCCAATAGGCCGCCAATGAGGTGGTTGCCCAGGGATCCCGCCCAGGCAAAGGTATCCAGGCCGCTGAGGAGGCTGAACCCCACTCCCGCCAAAAAGCCAAAGGGCACCAGCCAAATGGCCAGGCGCTGCATCTGCCGGCGGGCTGCTTGGGCCGGATCGATGAGCCCAAACTCATCCGCCGTTTTGTAGCCTCGCCCCAGGAGGTGCAGCCGCTCCACGGGAAAGCCCGCTTGTTCCAGGGCGCTGTAGGCCGCTTCGGCAGCCATGCGATCCGGCAGGACGGCAATGAGATAACTCATAAGAATAAGCTGCGCTTGTCCTTGGCCACTTCCATTGTCTCTTGAGTTTGGGGAGGGATCCCTATGACACCGGCTTGCCCCACCGAGGCCCAATCCATCAGCCTCTACCAGCGCTTCTATGAAGTTGTGCGGCGGATCCCGCCGGGGCGAGTGGCCACCTATGGGCAGGTGGCGCGGCTTGCCGGCTATCCGGGGTATGCTCGCCAGGTGGGCTATGCCCTGTTTCGCCTGCAAGGCCAAAAGACCGACATCCCCTGGCACCGGGTGATCAACGCCCAAGGGCGCATCTCCTACTCCCCCTTTCGCCTTGGCTACGACGACCTGCAAAAAGTCTTGCTCCAAGCCGAAGGGATCCCCTTCGACGCCGAGGGCCGGGTGGACTTGCACCAGTTTGGCTGGGAGCCCAGGCAAGCTTAACCTGAGCTTGACCTAGCCTTAAACAGGCCATAGCGAAACCTCCCGCCCAGCTCTGGTAACGTGAACACGGATGCGTCTTGTCTCGTGGATGGAGTGAAGGAGTTGTCATGAAACCAGCTTGTCGCCCCCGAGGGTCAGCCCCTGCCAAGGGAGGGTTCCCGGCTTGGCTGAACCCTCTGGCCAAGTCCCTGTGGACTGGGCTGTGCTGTTTGGCACTGGGTCTGGCTAATGCCTGCGGTACCACTGACGACAGCTCAGTTCCTCCAGCCGGCGGAGGAGCGGGGTTTATCGCCTCGGATCCCAATGTCACCCTCTCCAGTCAACCGCCCGCCTTTACGCTGCAGATTTTGCACGCTAGCGACTTGGAAGCTTCCATTGCTGCTGTTCAGGATGCGCCCCGCTTCTCGGCGGTGGTGAATGCACTGCGGCCCCAATTTCCCAACACCGTGATCCTCTCCAGCGGCGACAACTACATTCCCAGCCCCTTCTACAACGCCAGCGCCGATCCTTCCTTGCGAGGTCGGTATGACCGCACGCCTGGCAAGGCTGACATCGAGATCCTCAACGCCATTGGCTTTCAGGCCTCTGCTCTTGGCAACCACGAGTTTGACCAGGGTACCCGACAACTCCGCGACCTCCTGCGGCCTGACCCCAGCCGCGGCTATGCGGGTGCCCGCTTTCCCTACCTAAGCGCCAACCTCAGCTTCAGCGGCACCGGCGAATTAAGCAGCACTGATCTAGCTCCCGATGGGCAAGAGGCCAGTTCCATTCCGGGCAAGATTGCCAAAACGGCTGTGATTACTGTAGGGGGACAGCGGATTGGCTTGGTGGGTGCCACCACCACTCGCTTGGCCGCCATTTCCAGTCCTGGCCCTGAGGTGAGAGTGGAGGGCAGGGTGGACGACACCGACCAGGTGAACGCTGCCCTCATCCAGAATTTCGTTAACCAGCTCACCGCGCAGGGCATTAACAAGATCATCCTCCTGGCCCACCTGCAGCAGCTCCAAAACGAGGTAACCCTGGCCAGCCAACTGCGGGATGTCGATGTCATTATCGCCGGCGGCTCCCACCGTGTTATTGCCAAGCCCACCGACCGCCTGCGCCCTGAAGATGTGCGCACGGGCGACTACCCCATCCTGCGCTCCTCCGCCAGTGGTCAGCCGGTGGCAGTGGTCAACACCGGCGCCAACTACCGCTATGTGGGCCGCTTGGTGGTTGGCTTCGACGCCAACGGGGTGATTGCCCGCATCGATCCGGTAAGCGGCGCCTATGCCACCGATGACCAAGGGGTGGCAGCCGTGCGCGGCACTCCCAACCCTGAGGTGGTGCGGGTGGCCAACGAGATCGGCAACATCATCCGCGCCAAGGATGGCCGTACCTTTGGCTCTACCACCCAATTCCTCAACGGCCTGCGGGCCGAGGTGCGCACCGAGGAAACCAACCTGGGCAACCTCACGGCTGATGCCAACCTGGCCTACGCCAGAACGGTTGACCCCACCACCGTCATCTCCCTGAAAAACGGGGGCGGCATTCGCGCTCCTATTGGGGCTACCACCGGTGGCGGTGGCGGCGAGCCGGTGCGGCGGATCCCTCCGGTGGCCAACCCCGATGCCGGCAAGCAGGCAGGACAAGTTTCGCAACTGGATATCGAAACCGCTCTGGCCTTTAACAACGGCCTGTCGCTGGTAACCGTCACCGCCGAGGAGCTGAAGCAATTGATAGAACACGGGGTGGCGCAAAGCCAGCCAGGGGCCACGCCGGGCCGCTTCCCGCAGATTGGCGGCTTTGCCTTCAGCTTTGATCCCTCGCGGCCACCAGGATCCCGCGTGATCTCTTTGCGGGTGGACACACCCACCGGCCGAGATGTGGTGGTGCGCAACGGCCAGTTGCAAGGGGATCCCCGCCGTACCTTCCGCCTGGTGACGCTGGACTTCTTGGCCAACGGTGGGGATGACTATCCCTTCCCGCGCCTGTCCAACCCCAACCGGGTGAACTTGGCCCCCAGCTCCGGCATCACCTTTGACACTCCCGGCAGTGAACAGGATGCCCTGGCTCGCTATCTGCGGCAGATCGGCGTGTTCACCCAAGCCGACACACCGGCTGCCCAGGACACCCGCATCCAGAACCTCTCGGTACGTCAAGATACAGTACTGCAGGGCTTGTAGGCTGGGCTACTGTTAACCCGTGGATGGAGCCAACCGCCCCTCTCCTCTCTAGGGAGAGGGGATGGTTTTTTGGAAAGCGTCATTCCTCAAATGAGGAGCCATTCAGCATTCTCGAGCCATAGGGTAGAAAGTGTGCCAGCATAGTTCTGCTGGTAGCGCTAGACACCGCCGACGCCCCATGAGCCTGCCAAACCCATCTTCTCTGGCCAACCACCCGCCTGCGTCTTGGAGAGCGCAGCCGGAGCCCGTCCTCATCCTTGGAGCGGGCCTGATGGGACGCCTGCTGGCCGCCAGCCTTGTCGAGGTCGGGCATTCTGTGCGCATCGTGGAGGCCGCTTCTCCCACCGCTCCTGAGAGCAGTGCTGCCCATTTTGCTGCGGCCATGCTGGCTCCTCTAGCGGAGTCTGCCGTTGCCGAGGCCAGCGTAGTAGCGCAGGGGTACTATGCCCTCTCTCGCTGGCCCACCCTCCTGGCCAGTCTGGCAGAGCCGGTTTTTTTTCAGCAGGAAGGCACCCTGATCCTCTGGCACCGCCAAGATGCCGGGGAAGCCAAGCGCTTCTCAGCCCTACTGGCCGCTGTAGGGGAACACCTTCCCCACCTCCCCCGGCCTCAGCCGCTGGATGCCCAGGCTCTGGCCGAGCTGGAGCCCTCGCTGGCCGGGCGATTTAGCCAGGGTCTCTATCTTCCCCAGGAGGGTCAGCTGGACAACCGCCAACTGCTGTTGGCTCTGCTGGCTAAACTGCAGCAGCACGGGGTGGAGGTGGAGTGGGGATCCCCCTGGGATCTGGAGCGGGCGCGAGCCTGGCAGCAGCAAACTGGCGGCTGGGTTTTGGACTGCCGCGGCCTAGGGGCTCAGAAAGAATGGGGTGGGCAAAAGCTGCTGCGGGGGGTGCGAGGGGAGGTGGTGCGTTTGTATGCTCCGGAGGTGGTGCTGCGGCGCCCAACGCGGCTGTTACACCCTCGCTACCCCATCTACATCGCTCCCAAGCCAGGGCATCTGTTCGTGGTGGGAGCCACTGAAATTGAATCCGAGGATCGCTCGCCCGTGAGCGTCCGCTCGGCTCTGGAGCTGCTCAGCGCCGCCTACGCGGTTCACCCTGCCTTTGCCGAAGCGCGTATCCTAGAATTGGGCAGCCAATGCCGTCCCACCTTGGCGAACAACTTGCCGGCGGTGGTGGAGCCATCCCCACGCCTGTTGCAGATCAACGGTCTCTACCGCCATGGCTTTCTCATTGCTCCGGCTCTCCACGATGCCGTTTTGGAGTACCTTCACCACGGCAGTTGTCGCCTTGCCCAAGAGTTGGGGATCCCTTTTCAGGTGCAGGCCGCCCCTCTTGCCGGTGAATCCCTGTCGCCATGCGTGTCTTGATCAACCAAAAGCCTTACGATTTGCCGGAGGGCACCACGTTGGCCGAGGCCCTCGCCCAGGTGGAGCTCAGTGGCCCCTTTGCGGTGGCGGTTAATCTAGAATTTGTGCCGCGCGCCCGCTATGGGCAAACCCATCTGCAAGAGGGCGACGAGGTAGAGGTCGTCGTGCCAAGTGCCGGCGGCTAGTGCCCCAGTTGTCTTTCTCCCTATCCTCCCCCAATGTCCACCCTTCTCCAGCTTTCCCCCTCGACTCGGGCCGATGAGGATCCCTTGGTGCTCTACGGCCAAGCGCTGCCCAGCCGCCTGATGCTGGGGACAGCTCGCTACCCTTCACCCGCCATTTTGGAACAGGCGGTGGCGCGGGCGCAGCCCTGTCTGTTGACCGTTTCCCTGCGGCGCCAGGGGGCGCTGGGGTCGGAAGCTTCCCAAGGGTTTTGGGCCCTGCTCCAGAAGTTAGGGATCCCGCTTTTGCC
>NZ_JANSIY010000144.1:0-4977 GCF_047462295.1 Synechococcus sp. H60.3
TCTGTGGCAAAGTTCACCCCGCTAGCTGTGAGGGAGCCAGAACAGTTGTTCCCACTTGTACTTATCGCTGCGATTGAGTGCCTGATATTGGCTGTGGCGTTGTTGAAAATACCGCCACCAGAGGAAGCTGAGTTCGAGGCAACCGTCACAAAGCTCAGGTTAACGGTGCCGAGGTTATGGATCCCGCCCCCCTCTTGTCCAGCACTGTTGCCTGAGAGTGTGCTGTTGGTGAGGCTAACTGTGCTGCTGCTGGAGACGTAAAGGCCGCCGCCTGCCCAGGGAGTATTGTTGAACGAGATCTCAGTTGCGGTGATGGTGGCTGTACCGCCGCTGTCGTTGTAAAGGCCGCCCCCATTTTGACCAGCGTTATTGCTGGAGATCCCTGTGACATCGATGGTGAGGGTGCCTTTGTTGTAAAGACCACCCCCATCTTTACCAACGCCATTGGTGAAGATTCCGGCACTGGTGATGGTTGCTTGGCCGCCGCTGTCGTTGTAAAGGCCGCCCCCATTTTGACCGGCGCCGTTGTCCGATATCCCCGTGCTGCTAATAGTGAGGGTGCCTTTGTTGTAAAGACCACCCCCATCTTGGCTGACGCCATTGCTAGAGATCCCCGCGCTGGTAATGGTTGCTTGGCCACCGCTGTCATTGTAAAGGCCGCCCCCCTTTTGGCTGGCGCCATTGTCAGAGATCGTTATACTGCCGAGGGTAAGGACACCCAAGCTGTAAATGCCACCCCCATCTTGGCCAACATTATTTCTGGAGATTACGCTGTTGGTAATATTTGCTTGGCCGCCGCTATCGTTGTAAAGGCCGCCCCCATTTTTGCCCGCGCCATTTTTGGAGATCCCCGCGTTGCTAATGGTGAGGGTGCCTTTGTTGTAAATACCAGCACCATCTTGGCTGACGCCATTCTCTGAGATCCCCCCACTGGGAATATTTACTTGGCCGCCGCTATCGTTGTAAAGGCCGCCCCCATTTTTGCCCGCGCCATTTTTGGAGATCCCCGCGTTGCTAATGGTGAGGGTGCCTTTGTTGTAAATACCACCCCCCTCTTGGCCAGCGCCATTGGTGGAGATTCCAACGCTGGTGATGGTTACCTTGCCGCCGCTGTCGTTGTAAAGGCCGCCCCCATTTTTGCCCGCGCCATTGTCGGAGATCCCCGTGTTGCTGATGGTGAGGGTGCCCTTGTTATAAATACCGCCTCCATCTTGGACAACGATATTGCTGGATATCCCAGTAGTGACAATGGTTACCTTGCCGCCGCTGTCATTGTAAAGGCCACCCCCATCTTGGCCAGCGACATTGGAGGAAATTCCAGAATCTGTAACGGTTACCGTGCTCAAGCTGTAGACGCCGCCACCAAGAGAAGTTGCCTTGTTGTTGGAGATCTCAGCTTGTTTAATTTCAAACTGTCCGCCAGCATCGACGAAAACTCCACCACCCGCCGTATGTGGAAACCCTGACCCATCTGCACAACCTTGGTAGAGTCCCACGTCTTTCATCTGGAGATCGCCTGTACTCTGGACATGGAAGAGGCGGAATTCTCCTTTGGCTGCAGTGTTATCCGGCTTACATGTCACCGAAGTGTCGCGCTGAATGCCTGCACCATTTCCTTGAAGGGTGATGGTGCTCGTGATGTCCAAATCGTCGTTGTCGGCTCCACTGTCTGTTTGGTGCCCACCTCCATCGTCGTCCAGCGACAAGATACAATAATCTGTTTGCAGAACAATGGTGTCTGCCCCTGAGCCTGCGATGCATTCGCCAGCTGTACTAAATAATGCAGAATCGGTGTTGGCTGCAATGACCGCTTCCCGCAAAGAGCATTGGCCGTCATCAGATATGACATCGGCTGGGTTTGTAACATTAATTGTTGCGGCTTGGGCAGGCAATCCTAGACCTGCAACAGCTACACCGACCAAAAAGGGGACGACAATGCCAGAAGTGTAGGAGCGCACAGCGGTCTCTTCAGCGGGTTTCTGGGCAGCGAAGATATCTGTAAGGGTATCTAATAAGTCTTTCGCCCACATACCCACTCACCTGGGAACGACGGCTTCAAAGCGAATGGCCCCGGCAGTGCCAGATCCCCCCACATTGACCACCACCACTCTGTTGGAGTTGGTGATGCTGCTGCAGGCTGGCGGCACCGCTTGTCTCTGGAGAATGAGAAGCTCTCCCTCTAAGCCGGATGCCACTTCGCATCCATAGATCAAGATCTCTGCATCATCAGCCAGGCTAGATTTCCACTGCGAGAGCAAGCTTGCATATTCGGATAGGTTTTCTAGGCTGAGAAGGCTTTTGCCCAACTGTATTGAGCCCGCCTGCCCGTGAGATAGAACGTGCCAAGCTCTAACCCCTTTTCGACCTCGCAGCGCCTCGGCAATCTGCTGGATCCCGTCTTTGTTAGGATCCAAAGGAATAATCTCTGTTCCAGGTCGGATCCCTGCTAGCAAGATCGACAGATCGGGCAAAGCTTGGTCGATAAAGACCAGCCCATCTTGAGCAGAGTGTTGCAGAAGTATATTCCCTGATGTAGCGGAGTCGGCATTCTCCACTCTCAAAAGCAAAATGAGCAAAGCTGTGGAAACGGATCCCAAAGTACGGCTGAGAATCTGCAGTAGCCCGGCGGGTTGCTTAGAGTTGGGCGGAGACGGTCTTGAGGTCAACATCTAACACTCCTCGCTTTTTCAGGGAATGTCTTCAAAAAAGAAAGAAACAGGACTCAATTCCAAGCGAAGCAGCTACAAATTGTCCACTCTCACCGTAACTGGGTTACTGAATACTAAAGTTCCAGATGATAGACGGACTGAAGCTCTATTGGTGATGACGATGGGTAGGGTAGGAGCCTCAGGAGAAGGTGTTGCTGCCGGCGAAGGAGTTGCGGGAGCAAGAGGAGAAGCTGGTGGCCGAGTTGCCGGCGGTTCAATGGGCACTGGAGGCGGAGTCGGCACCGGGATCCGCAGCCGACAGGGTTGATCGGATTGATTGCCTTCCGGGGCATAGCAAACTCGAATGAGATCCTCTACAAAACGCAGTCCATTAAAACTCAGCCGATCCGCTTGCTGAATGATATCGCCAATAATTTCCTCTAGGTTACGGGCAGCTCTGGAAAGAGGAATGCTAACAAACAAAATGTTCTCCAAATCCCTAACCTCAGGGGGGGCTAAGTTCGAGAAGGGTACCCGCTCCTGTTCCCGTAGCAAAATGCGATAGAGAGCCTCGCTCCAAGGAGAGACATCGACGGCTGCACTGAAAACAAATCCCCGCAGCGGTGTAGGCTGGCTGGCCTGCCGTCCCTGCCCAACGAGGTTCGATTGCACCGAAACCAATTTCCCCGGCGGCTGCGTGATCGAGCCGGAAAAGGGAATCGTAAAGCGCAAGTTGCTATCCAGGGTGGCAGTGGCCAAGGGGGGAAACAAAATCTCTCCCCGTGAGCTCAAGCCGACTAGCTGAACTGAGTTGCCTGCCGAAAAGACTGGCCCGCCTGTACAAAGAGCAGCCGTGGATCCCGGGCCACAAAGCTGAGCAAAGGGATCAACGACCAGCCCCAGGATGGCAGCCGCGGAGCCGGCAGCGGGATCCCTTGTCGGCAACTCCACCCCAGCAGGATTGCCAGAGCCGCCACTACTGCAACTTTTCAGCAAAACAGTGAGGGAGCCTGTAACCACAGCAGCCAGGACAAGCGCAGCCGGTCGCCAAAATCTGCTGGATGTGCCCAGTCGTCGAAACATGTACCTATGCCTCGCTCTCAATTGCGGATGCTGTCGGTTTGCAGAAGGGCTCTAGCGGGATCCCACCGTGAGAACGGCGTCGCTAAAGGATGTCACAAAACGGCTTCCCTCTCTTTCGACCCGCAGTTCGCCGCTGAGAAGATAAGAGCCAGCAGGTAGGGGAACATTGCTTTGTACCCGCACCTGCAGGCGGTGCTCTCCAATAGCAGCAGGGAATAGATTGGCAAAGGGAGCTTCCAGAGCTTCGGCAAACCGCGCCAGCACAAACGTGCCTTCTGTGGCCGCCGCCAGTCGCTGGAGCTCCAGCAGGTTTAAGTCAACGCCCAGCCCAACTACATACACGGTCAGCTTCTGCCCCCGCTCTTGGGCCAGAGTTGTGAGCTCCCGAATGGTCTGGTCAATGGAGCGGGTGCTCTCGTTGTCGATGCCGTCGGTAAACACCACCAGGCGGCGGTTGAAGGTCTCATTGGGGCGAAAGTCACTTAAGAAACGCCCGGCTTCCACCGTGGCGTCATACAAGGCGGTGTTCCCACCGGGATTTGCCCGCAATACCCCTCGCCTAAGCAGTTGCTTATCGCTGGTGAAGTCTTGCAGCAGTTGGGCCGTGCGTAAAGGCTGGCCGAGAGCCGTAGCGCCAAAACCGACCCCTCGGTTATCAAAACGGAGCACTGCCCCCAGATCCAAGGGTGTGGTGCGAAATTGATCCAAAAGCCCAAAAACAGCTAAGAAGCGACGGGACTGGGGATCCAAAACCAACAGGCTGCCGGAGCCGTCCATGAGGATGGCCATGAGCAAAGGCTGACGGGCCAGCTCAGCTCGAGGGTTCTCGATGCGGGTGGGGCTTAGAGTTACTGTGGCTGACTGCGGGATCCCTTGCAGATCGGTTATGCGGTTAACTTGCAAGCTGACCTGGGCAGGAGAAAGCTGGGTGACCGGCTGAGGCGGATCCCCTGCTTGCAAGAGGGCAATGTTGAACTCCATCTCCCCCTGGGTGGTGCTGAAACTGCGCGTCAGAGCCCCGTTGAAGGTCAAGCGCGTTTGGGATCCCAAAGAAGCAGGGTCGATCCCTGTGCTACTGGAAGAGCCACAGCCGGTTATGGAGATCCCCAGCAGGATCAAGACAATTGCCCAGCCAGTTTCTCGGTTTTGGGGTCTGCTAAGCTGCATTGTTGAAACCTGAAGAATATAGCCGATAACACAGACAAGCTTGAGGACAGCAGCGTAAACCTACCATGAGAAAAACCCA
>NZ_JANSIY010000145.1:0-4929 GCF_047462295.1 Synechococcus sp. H60.3
AGCAATCATGGCCCGGTAGCGATCCAGGCCGCGAAACTCGTTGAGGGGATCCCGGAAATAGACCTGGGGATCGTAGAGGGAGTAGGTTTGATCCCGGGGAAAGCGGGCGTAATCGGCCCGCAGGATGGCCACCAGGTCGAGGCTGGGCTGAGAAGGGTGGCTCATGCTCTGACCTCAGCAGGAAGGGATACCGTCTCCCCTGGGGCAGGACAGCACAGCCGGATGGATTGGCCAGTGGCGGCGTTCAGGGATCCCAGCTTTTCCCGGAACTCCTCTAGGCTCCCTAGAGGGCGGATCTGGGCGGCAAACCAGCCGTGGTAATCTACCTCTCCCAGAGCGGTGGGAATCACCTGCTGTGGGCGCAGGGCGGCCACCACCTGCAGGGCCCGCTCCGGCCCCATGATCACCTCGCCCAAGAGGGGAAAGATCTGCCCCACCACCGGGATCAGCAGGGTGTGGATGGGGGCAAACTCCTGCTGCAGCCGCGGGCGGATATCCGCTTGGGAGAGGTGGGGCTCGTAGTAAAGCCGCGTCTGGGTCGGCAGCTCCTCCAGCAAAAAGCCCAGCTCCCGCACCGGCCCTAGGGGTGCTCCCGGAACCGCTGTGATGTGTAGATCTCCCCACTGCACTGACTGCCAGGGATCTAGGGCCTGCACCCTCTTAAAGCCAAGGCTCCGTGCCACGCGGGCGGCTGTTGGAGAAGCGAAAACCGGGATCTGCCGGTTCAGCCGCTGCAGGGTGGGGGGGTGGCAGTGATCCGGCTGGCCCTGGCTGAGGAGGATGGCGTCGAGTTTGGGCAGGGTTTCCGGTGTGAAGGGCGGCACCTGGCGGTGCTCCAGGCGGATGAACCAGGGCAGGCCAAAGAACACCAAGGGATCCACCAGCCACGGATCCAGCAGAAAAGTCTGGGTCTGGGTATGGATTAGCCAACTGTTGAGGTCGATGCGGGTGAGTTTCATGGTGCTACTGCCCGGTGATGGAGAGATCGGCTACCCAAATGCGGGGACACAGACCAGCAGGGGTGATTTGGGGCTCCGGCTCGACGTAGAAAATCGACTGCAAGAGTCCTAGAAAATCCCCCGCTACCGTTGCCGCCTCGATACTGATGCGCTCTCCCTGGCGCACCCACCAGCCCTGAAAGGGCAGGGAAAAGGATCCCTGCAGAGGCTTGACTCCGGCATGGAGAGCCTGCAGCTCGTCAATCCAGACCACATTCTCAGCCGTGGCCAGGTCGTAGGTGCTCTCTGGCGGAGCCCCGGCAAAGACGTGGTAGTAGTGGGCCGCCACCGTCACCTTGGCGCCGATATTGGCATGTCCCGTGGGCTGGGCCCCCAGGCGTTTGGCGGTGCCGGCGCTGTGCAAAAAGTGGGTCAGAACTCCATTGGTGATGAGGGAAACGCGGCGGGTGGGAGTGCCTTCGCCGTCGAAGCTAATTGCGCTCACGTTGGTAGGGTGCAAGGCGTCATCACACACCGAGAGCAGCGGCGAGGCAATCTGCTTGCCCAGTGAGTCGGGAGTGGACAGGCTTTGGTTGTCCAGGATGTTTTGGGCGTTGAAGAGATTGGAGAAAGCGCCCAAGAGGCTTAAAAAAGCTTCCCCGGAAAAAACCACTGTGTATTTCCCCGAAGGGATCCGCTCGTACTCCAGGTGGCTGATGAGTTTCTCGGCCGCTTCCTTGACGCAGCCCTGGATATCCAACTCCTCTAGACTGCGGGCCACCCGCACAGCGCCGGCGCTGCGGGGTTTGCGACCCTCTTGTTCTGCCTTGCCGTAGAGAAAGACCGAGGCCAGGGTGTGGCCCTCCTGCCGCAGGGCTTGGTCGCTGTTGAGGTAAAAGCGGTCGATCTGCCGCTGGGCCAGGCCGTTGTAGGGTACCCCCTGGATGGCGGGATGGGATCCCAGTAAAGCCTTCTCAGCGGCCAGCAGTTGCTCTAGAAGCTCGCTGGCCAGCGCCAGCGGCCTTTTGTCGTTACAGGGCTGGAGAATGGGCAGCTTCGCTTCTGGACTCAATTGGGGTGCGTGTTCCCGCACGCCGAAGTGGCTGGCTTCAAAGGCCGTCTGCAGAGCCAGTTCCAGCCCTGCCTCGTCCACAGCAGTGGTGGAAGTCACCCCCACCTGGCCCTGGTCGTTCCAGGCCCGCACCGTCACACTGCAGCGGTGAGAGGCTTTTACCTGACGGGGCTCCCCCTGCTCCACCTGCACGCTGGTCTCGTCCACCTCGGCTCCGTAGAGATCAAACTGGGGGATCCCCAAACGTTTGGCACAGCTTTGCGCCTGTTCGGCCAAGGCCTCAACTTGCAACATCGCTACTCCTTCCCTACCGACGGGCCAGCCAGGCGGTCAAGTCCTCCACGCTGTGGAAATCCAACAAAGCTTCCCCTAGCGCCTCCAGCTGCGACGGCGGCAAGGCCCAAATCTGGTTTTCCAAGGCCGGGTCAAGGGATCCCAGCTTCCGCCGCAAAAGCCGCAAAACCAGTGTTGCTTCCCCGTGTTGCAAGCCCTGTTGCAAACCCTGTTGCAAGCCCTGTTGTAAGCCCAGTTGCAAGCCTTCTTTGCGCCCTGCTTCCAACCCCTCCCGCAGAGCTTCTGCCCGCCATTCCTGGTAGATCACCGATTCCCTCATATCCAAGGACCTCATGATTTGCCGAATCAAGCCCCGATCCAATGCTAGTCCTGCCAAAACGGCTGTTGCCGCTGCCAATTCCCGCTGCTCGCTGGACTCTGGCAAGCGCTCCAGCTCAGCAACGACTTCTCGTAAGGTTTCTCCAGGATCCTCCACCTGGCTCAAGACTCGAAAAGGCAGCAGGGCTGGCCAATCGACCCTGGCTGGCAAGTTACACTCCCAGAGGCGAACGACCTCAAACTCATGGCTCAGCCTTTCTAGGCGAAAAAAGGTTTGGAAGACCCGCTGCGAGCGCGTTTTGCGAAGATAAATGACCACCTGCCGCACCGATAGCTGGGGATATTTCCGATAGAGGCGGAGCCGATAGTCGGCCATGCGAAAGGGGATTTCAGGATCCGGATCTGTTTGAAATTCCAGATGCAAAATGCCCTGCTGTAGCCCTAGCAGAATGACCGAATCGGCTCGCATGGGCTCCTCCGACAGTTCTGTGGGCAGCACCTGCACCGGCTCAGCCACTTCTCCCATCAGCCAACGGGCAAACTGCTCCGGAAAGCGCTCCGCCAGGTACTTGCAGATGTTGTCGTAGGCCATGGGGGATCCCTGAAACTAGCGCCCGCCCACAGTGATAGAGTCCACCTTGATGTGGGGCTGGCCCACAGTAACGTAGATGCTGCCGCTGACAGAACCGCAGAAGCCAGGCGCCAGGCGGAGATCCTTGGAGCACATGGAGATCTTGGTCAAGATATCCTTGGCTTCTCCAATCAGCGTGGCTCCCTTGAGAGGCTTGGTGATTTTGCCATTTTGGATGAGATAGGCTTCTTCCACGGCAAAGTTAAATTGGCCAGTGGGGCCGACACTGCCGCCCCCCATGCGCTTGCAGTAGATGCCTTTGTCAATAGAGGCAAACAGGTCGTCCAGTTCGGCGTCGCCGGGGGCGATGTAGGTGTTGCGCATGCGGCTGGCAGGGGCAAAGGTGTAGTTTTGCCGGCGACCACTGCCGGTGCGGGGATGGCCGGTGCGCATGGAGCCGGCCCGGTCGGCCAGGAAGTTTTTCAAAATGCCCTTTTCAATGAGCAGGGTGCGCTGGACGGGCATGCCCTCGTCGTCCACGTCCAGGCTGCCAAAGGCCCCCTCGGAAAGCCCCTCGTCCCAGGCGGTGAGGTTTTTGTGGGCAATTTTCTGGCCTTTTTTGTCGGCAAAGGGAGTGGTTTTGCGCTCGATCTGGGTCGTTTCCAAGAGATGCCCACAGGCCTCGTGGAAGATGACGCCGCCAAAGGCGTTGGACATTACAATCGGGTAGGTGCCCGATTCCACATAGTCGGCATAGAGCATCTGGCCGGCGGCTTCTGCCAGCTCCTGGCTGTGGGCTACGAGATCCCAGCGGCGCAAAAAGTCGGGATCCCTGGTGCCCCCTGCGCGCTGGCTAACGGAAGCGCGATGATCCCCATCGGCACAGAGCAGGGTAGAACTAACCGACTGGGTAAGGCGGATGTCGCGCACAAAGGTGCCGTCGCTGCAGGCCACCAGGATCTCCTGCCAGTCACGGAAGTAGTTGGTGCGGCGGGACTGAACATGGTGAGCTTGCCGCTTCAGCTCTGCGTTGGCCCGCAGCAGGATCTCCCCCATCTCGGCAAGGGAGCTGCATTCCTTGAGCCAGCCGTCTTTACCGCGGCGCTCGGCGTAGTCCTGGAGCAGCCCTAGGTTGACGGTGCAGACCAAAGCAGCAGGGCCAGGGGGGGTGAGGCCCATCAAGAGCAGGCCTTTTTCTAGAGCAGCTTTGAGGCCGGCAAAGGAGAGATCGTTGGTGCTGACGTAGCAGTCGGCCAGGCCGCGAAACACCCGCACCCCCGCGCCGGTGGAAAGTCGAGGGGTGATGCTGGTGAGGGTGTCGTCTTCTGCCAGGCAACTGATGGAGTTAGCCCGCTCCAGGAAGATCTCCACCAGATCGGCGCCGGCAGCCCGCCCCCACCCCAAGAGAGTTGAAAGGGGATCCCGCCAATCCTCGCCGAAGCGCTGCAGGGTGGGGCGGTAGTCGAGGTTGGGCAGTTCTTTGGATAAAAGCAGCATAGTAGGCCGAGAGCACTCCAAAGAGGGAAAGGGCAGGCTAGATGCCGCCATCTTTTGCTCCCTCAGTTTAACGTAAGGTGCGGAATTCCCCACCGTCTATACGGTGGGGATGGATAGCACCCTCTGACTGATTCTGGATGTATTGCTTCACAATTTCTAGGCAGCAAATCATGCCAAAGCCTAGCCCTTCCCAATACACTTTATTGACCAGTATTTTGTTACAAACACTACGTGCAAGT
>NZ_JANSIY010000146.1:0-4916 GCF_047462295.1 Synechococcus sp. H60.3
CCCCCGGCCCCTGTCCCAGGGGGAGCATTCCCTCACCCCCGGCCCCTCTCCCTGGGGGAGAGGGGGGCTAGGGATCCGGCAGCGCCTCAAAGTGCATGCCCACCCTGAGCTGGCCGCCGTTGACCAAGTCCCAGGCCGACTGTTCTTTTCTGCCGGGCAGTTGGGCCCGCCGGATGAGAAGGGATCCCTCGCCGGTAGCCACATACACCCCTTCTCCTTTGGCCAACCCCACCACTTCTCCGGGGCTACCCTGGGGAAGAGGGTCAGGCGGCGGGTGCAACCGGGGAGCGGCAGAGCGGACAATCTTGATCCGCTGCCCCTGCAAGCCGGTAAAGCAGTCGGGAGAAAAGGCGCGGATTTGGTTGTGCAAGGCCTGGGCTGGGCGCCGCCAATCGAGCTGGAAGTCCTGCTTTTTAAGGAGGGGGGCATAGGTGGCCCGCGAGTCATCCTGGGGAATGGGGGTGATCTCTCCTTTTTCTAGTTTCACCAGGGTTTCCACCAGTAGCTCGGCCCCCAGTTGGGCCAGTTGCGAGGCCAGTTCCAGCCCGGTCTGCTCTGGCCCAATGGGCAGCTTGGCCTGCAGCAAGATGGCTCCCGTATCCAGGCCCTCGTCCATGAGCATGGTGGTGACGCCGGTCTCGGTCTCGCCGTTGGCAATGGCCCACTGGATGGGGGCAGCGCCGCGGTAAGCCGGCAGAAGGGAAGCGTGGACATTGACGCAGCCCAACCTGGGCATTTGCAGCACCGCCGGCGGCAGGATTTGGCCATAGGCCACCACCACAAACACATCGGCAGCCAGCGCCTCTAGCGCCGCCAGCACCTCCGCATCCCGCCGCAGACGGACAGGCTGCCACACCGGGATCCCATGGGCTTGGGCAAGGACCTTAGTGGGCGGCGGGAGTACCTTCTGCCCTCGTCCCTGCGGCCGATCCGGCTGGCAGACCAAGCCCACTACTTCAAAGGAAGACTGCCGCTGCAACAGGAGCTGCAGCGAGGGCAGAGCAAACTCCGGCGTGCCAAAGAAAACAACCCGCATGACCGACCCCTCTGAGCCCTGCCCTTTAGTCTAGAGGGGTAGGGGAAGGTGGGGAGGGCTCGCCAGTGTCAGGCGCTGGAGAAGGAAAGGGAGAAAGTCTGGCCGGAGGAGCCTGCCAAAAGGCAGGCTGTTTGAGATCGAACTCTTGGCTCCAGGCTGGCAAGAAGGAGCCGAGCTTCTGCCCAGAAAGCCGCAGCCGTTGCACAAAGGCCCATTCCAGGCGGGTCAAGACCCGCCGCACAAAATCCTTGGCCCAGGCCGGATCCGGAACTTCCGCAGCCTGTAAGTTCACCTGTAAGAGGCCCAGCTTGGGGTGCAGATGGACGCGGGTCTGGATCCCTTCTGGGCGCAGCAGGTAGTTGAGCACATACTGGATGGCTTCTCCATCCCCGCGTTGGGCACGGTACAGCGGGCTGTTGGGGTTGGGCGGCGGCTGGTAGCGCCACTCGCGGTGCCACTCCGGGATCCCTTCTCCCAGAGGAAAGCCGAACAGCTCTACCTGGCGGTGTCGGTGGGTCAGCGCCAGTTGTTCCAGGGTTGGCAAGAGGCCCTGCAGCAGCCGCTCCGGATCCGGGAGGGGATCCCCTTCTAAACGCAGCAGCAGACGTTGGCCGGAAAGACGCGCCTGCACCTGCAGATGTCCCAGCCCCAGGGATCCCAGGGCTGCTTGCAAGCGAGCCACGATCTCCGGCAGAGCCGCCTGGACATCCACAGAATGGGCAGACACCGACAGGGATCCGCAACAAGACCAGATCCAACCTAGCCCAATTTCGGCAAGGGCTTGGAGGGGTTGGCGGCTAGGGCTAGATTCCCAGGATTAAACGGGCAACGTAGAAGTAGATCAACACCCCCAGCACGTCCACAATCGTGGTGATGAAGGGGGCGGCCATCAAGGCCGGATCCAGACCAAAGGAGCGAAACAGAAAGGGCAGCCCCGCCCCTGACACCGAAGAGAGAACAGAAATCCCAAATAGGCTTAGCCCGACGATGACCGCCACCAGGAGATCCCGCTGCAGGGCATAGGCCCAGCCGATGGTGATCAAGCTGAGCATGATCCCCAGCATGGCTCCCACCACTGCTTCCCGGGCCAGTACCCCCAACCCGTCCTTGAGGCGCACCGCTGCCGTGCTCAGGCCGCGAATCACCACCGTCGAAGACTGGGAGCCGACGTTGCCGCCGCTATCCACCAACAGTGGGATAAAAGCCGCCAGGGCGATCACCTGGCTTAAGACTTCTTCCTGGCCGGCAATAATCGTGCTGGTAAAGGTGTTGGTAAGCAGCAAAATCAGCAGCCACACCACCCGCTTGCGGGCTGCCTGCCAAAAACTGAGGTCGAAATAGTCATCTTCTCCAGACTGCAACCCCCCCAAGGAGTAGATGTCTTCGGTGGCCTCTTGCTCCACGATGTCCAGTACATCATCTACCGTAACGATCCCCACCAGTCGCCGCTCGGCATCCACCACCGGCACCGCCAACAGGTCGTACCGCTGGATGACCTGCGCCACCTCTTCCTGGTCGGTGTGGGTGCTGACAAACACCACCTCCCGGCTCATCACCTCCTCCAGCCGCTGGGCCGGATCGGCCATCACCAACTCCCGCAAGGATAGGGTTCCCGTCAGGTGTCGCTCCTGGTCGGTGACGTAGAGGTAGTAGATGGTCTCGGTTTCGCGGGCCAAGAGGCGCACCCGCTCCAGTGCCTCGGCTGCCGTCAGGTTCTCTCGCAGGGAAATGTACTCCGGGGTCATGATCCGCCCCGCAGTGTTGGGGGCATAGCCCAGCAGCAGGGCCGTGGCTTCCCGTTCCTGGGGGCTGAGCTGGGGCAGCAGTTCGGCAACCACCTTGGCCGGCAGCTCGTCGAAGAGGCGGGCCCGGTCGTCCGGCGACATCTTGTCCAAGATGTCCTGGATCTCGTGGCTCCTGAACTCGCGCAGCAGCGCCTGTTGCAGATCTATGTCCAGGTGTTCGTAAACGCGGATGGCCAGATCCTTGGGCAGCAAGCGAAAGGCCAGAGCCTGCTGCGCCTCCGGCAACTCCCCGATTACCTCGGCAATGTCCACCGCTTGTACGGGCAGCAGGAGAGATTTGGCTTGTTCCAAGTTGTTTTCCCTTAGGGCCAAGCTGAGCTGGCCGCGCAAGAGCTCACAAAATTGCTCGCGGCTCAGCTCAGGGCTGGGGGCGGGTGGGATCAGCGGGGCGGAATTCAATGGCTGCACTCCCTGCAACTCTAGCTTTAACTATGCCAGCAAAGCTGAGTCTGTGCTCCCTGCCCCCGTTTTCCTAGAGCCCATAAAAGTCGGGGCCGGATCCCTCGTAGCTGGGGTTAACCCGTAGGTTGAGGTGGGGGCAGACGATCTCGCAGGTGCGGCACTGGATGCAGTTTTCCAGCGACATGGCGTGGGAGCGGATCCCATTGTGTTCGCGGATGTGGTGGACTTCTGCGGTGCAGTCGGCCACGCAGGGGGTAGGGCGGTTCAGCTTGTCGTAGGTGGCAATGCACTGGCGGCAGGTGTCAGCGCTGAACTCAAGGATGTGGCGGTTGCCTTCCGGGTAGCGGGGATCGGCAAAAAAGACGGCATCCGACCGCGAGAAATAGCCCCATCGCGTGGTCAATGCTTCAGGATCCAGACCTAGGGGGGCCACAAAGTCCGCTTGGATGGCGGCATGGGGAGCAACATACCCCCGTGGGGGCGGCTCGCCGGCGCTGACCCGTCCCGTCAGCAGCGTGTAGGCGCGCAGGAGTTCCCCGCCGCGACGCACGGGATCCTGCAGGCCCCAGCGCAGGGATCCCAGCCAGGGGTGGCCGGCATCGACGCTGCGGCAGAGCTGGGGCAGGTATTCTTCCAGCAGGCGGGAGTTTTCCAAAAAGGCTTCCCGAAAATAGCGGCTGCGGTAGAGATCTTGCCCCACCGAGCTCTCCATCACGGCTTTTTGGTAGGCCTCTTGAATGCGCAGATCCCCTTTTAAAAAGCCGTCGTGAATGAGGCCCGCCGCCAGGTAGCCGGTCTCCATGGCGTTGTTGATCCCGGCCAGGCTGCCCACATCCAGCACCCCCAGGGCATCCCCCAAGAGCAAAGCCCCTTCGACGCCAAAGCGGCTGGGCAGGCTGTAGTAGCCCCCCTCAGGAATGACGGCGGCCCCGTACTTGAGCAACTTGCCACCGGCAATCAGGGATTGGATCCAGGGATGGGCTTTGAACTCCTGCAGGCGCTGCTGCGGGTTGAGGTTGGGATTTTTGCTGTCGAGGCCGATGATGAGGCCCAGGGCCAGGCGGTTATCTTTGAGGCCGTAGACAAAGCCACCGCTGAAGCTGCCATCCAAAACCGGATAGCCCAAGGTGTGCCACACCTGCCCCTGCAGCGAGCAAGGGATCTGCCACAGCTCTTTGACCCCCACCGACCACAGTTGCGGCCGAGGGCGCAGGTGAAACTTCTCGACCAGGTCTTTGGAGATAAATCCCTTGTCGCCAAAACAAGTGAGCTCGGCAAAGACGCAATCTTCGTAAACTTGGCCGGAGTCGCTCACCCGCACCCCAATGACTCGCTCCCCCTCATAGAGGATCTCGTGGGCGGCAAAGCCGGGGAACAGATCCAAGGTAACGTTGGGGATCCCTTTGGCCTTTTCCTGCAGGGTTTCGGCCAGCCAGCGGATGACATGGCTAAGGGTGAGGATGAACTGCCCCTGTTTGCGCAACCCCTTTGGGATCGCCGCTTCCGGCAGATCCCAGCGCTCTTGGGATCCCAGTACGCTCAGGTGGCTCACTTCCACCCGCCCCTCGTGGGGAAATCCTTGGCTCTCAAAATCCGGGAAAAGCCTGGCGATTACCTGGGGATTGCAGATGGCACCACTGATGATGTGCCCGCCAAATTGCCGGGCTTTTTCC
>NZ_JANSIY010000147.1:0-4903 GCF_047462295.1 Synechococcus sp. H60.3
GAGCAGCGCGGGCAATGGCCAGGGTACACGCTCCCTCAGTCTCTGAGGCAAAGACCTGCTTGGGGCAGAGGAGGGTGGCCCCCTCCTGGGCTAGCTCGTCCTCCCCCGACCAGCGCTGGGCAGCCAAAAGAGCAGCCGCCTCTGCCACCGAAGGGGTGCCCACCGCCTGCCGCACCGCCTCCGAAGGGTGGGGAACTGGGATCCCGGCCAGGGCTTCGGCAGAGAAGAACTGGATAGGCCAGCCGTAGGCCTGGGCCAACTCCAGCAGTCCCGCTTCATCCCGTTTCAGCTCCAGGGTGGCCAAGCCAGCAACGGCCTCGAAGGCCAGCCCCTGGGCCTGCAGCAGGCGGCGCAGGGATCCCTCCAGCCAGGCGCGGCTGGTGCCCCGCTCGCAGCCCACACCCACCCACAGCACCCGTGGATGCCAGTGGACGGTGGGGATGGGGGGGCAGGGTGTTGTATACTCGCCAATCCGGACCTGGGCCACCGCCTGCTCAGGAGGGGTGGTGAAAAGGGGGTGATCTGCTGGCCAGGCCTGGCGCCAAAGCTGCGTGCCACAGGTTTGCTCAACGGCCACCGGCTCTCCCCGCGCCAGAGCGGCTGCCACCCCGTTCCAATCGCCGTCGCCCCGCTGCCAACCGTAGGGATCCCCCAGCAAATCCAAAGGCGGGATCCCCAGCCCTTCTGAGGCAGAGGTGAGGATGGGCTCGGCTCCCAAGACAGCCGCCACCCGCCGCGCCAGCGCCTCAGCTCCTCCCACATGGCCGCCACAGAGGCTAATGGCCCAGCGCCCAGCTTCGTCCACCACCACCACCGCCGGATCCCGGTATTTGTCTTGCAAGAGGGGGGCAATGAGCCGCACCACCGACCCAACTGGCAAGACAAAGATACAGCCCTGCACCTGCGGCCAGCTCTGGGCCACCGCTGCCGGCAAGGGATCCCCATAGGCTTGCCAGGGGGGTGGCAGCGGCTCTCCCGGGGGGTTGGCCTTGCTCCAGCAGATCCACTCCTCCGGCAGTAGCGACAGCAAAGGCTGGGCCAAGCGGCGACCGCGCGGGGTAGGGGCAAACAGGGCAAGCTTCATTAGCCTAGGGATCCTATACTGGACTACAGAGCCACCCGCAAATAGACGAGCGCCAATGCCAACCCCCCTTGGACTGATGCTGCCGCTGATCCCCCTGGAGGCTCTGCTCTCCACGAAGGGGCTGATGTTTTTGTTGCTATCGGCCTATGGCGGGGCCATGTGGACATTTTTAAGTGGCGCTCCCCGGGTGTACACCATCATCGTGCCCGATCTGGAGCAGGCAAGGGGCTTCTACGAAAAGGTTTTGAGGCTGCCGGAGGCGGAGCTGCCACTGCAGTACTACTACGGCTACGAGCAAAGCGTCGTCAGCTCTAGCCTGGGATCACCCTATTTTCCAGGGGATATTGGCCTCAGCTCCCGCCTCGATGCCAAAGCCCGCCCCACCTCGACACCTCTCGATACCCCTGGCCTCTGGTATCAGCTCTCCGATACGGTGCAACTGCACGTGATCCCTGGTTCTACTGATCCCTACGCGGCCTCCGTCCCCTACGGCAGTCCCTCCAGGCCCTCCTCTGTACCTGCCTACGGGGCGGCAGCCGGTCGCAGCAGCGGCGTCCGCTATCGCCACACCACCTATGAACGGGAAGCCCTCAAAGCGCTCCTGAAGCGGATCAACAAGCAAGGGATCCGCAACAGCGTCCGCTCCGAAAAGCCTTTTGTCTTCTGGGTGCGCGATCATCAAGGGCAGATCATCGAATTTGCCGAAATAAAAGGATGAAGGGATCCCCTAAGATCGTTGAAGGAAGGGGAAGCAAAAAGTCGGCGAGGGGAGACGCCAACAGATGAAACGGATGCTGCTGCTGTTGCTGGGTTTGCTGTGGATCGGGATGTGGGGTGGACAGCCGGCCGTGGCTCTGTCGCGGGCCAAAGACAACCCCGTGGTGGGCATCCAATCCCCAGCCAAAGACTTCATCACCACCGAGTCGGGCCTGCAATACTACGACATCGCTCAAGGCAGTGGGCCTTCACCTCAACCGGGGCAAACGGTGGTGGTGAACTATGTGGGCAAGCTGCAGGATGGCACCGTCTTCGATAGCTCCTACAAGCGCAATCAACCTTTCATCTTCACCTACGGAGTAGGGCAGGTGATCCGCGGCTGGGAGGAAGGTCTGGCCACGATGCGGGTGGGTGGCAAGCGGTACTTGCGCATTCCGCCGGAGTTGGCCTACGGCAGCCGCGGCGCCGGCGGCGTGATCCCACCCAACGCCACCCTTGATTTTGAAGTGGAGCTCCTGGCCATCCAGTAGACTCTGGACATCCACACCTAAGCTTGACTGGGGGTGGGGAAAGTCAAGGCGGTGAGATTGCAGGGCGCTGCGGCAACTCCCTTCTGGGTAACAAACCTGTCTCCGTCTGTGGAGCCCAATTTTCCCCCTGAAGCTCCTAGCGCAGAAAAAGCTCGCCTGCGCCAGCACTTCCGCCAAGTGCGGCAGGGGCTGGAACGATCCCTGATCGAGCAGAAAATAGTGGCTCATCTGGCCTCTCACCCCCAGCTTTTGGCGGCCAGAACCATCTTGGCCTACGCGGCCTTCGGCTCCGAGGTGGACTTGGGATCCCTGTTCGCCCTTTTCCCTGAAAAGCGCTGGGGGATCCCTCGTTGCTTGCCGCAGCGGCAGTTGGGATGGCATCGCTACCACCCAGCCGAGCTTGTTCCCAACCGCTGGGGGCTGCCGGAGCCCTCTCCCACCAGTGAGGTTATCGATCCTGCCGAAGCGGAGTTGATCCTCGTGCCCGCCCTGGCCTGCGACCGCTGGGGAAGGCGTTTGGGCTATGGCGGCGGCTATTACGACCGCTTTTTGGCCTCGCTGCCGGATCCCGGTGTGCCCAAGTGGGGCATTGTCCCGCAGGCTTGCCTGCTGCGGCAGCCTCTGCCTCAGGATCCCTGGGATCAACGCCTGGACGGGATCCAAACCGAAGAGGGGTTTTACCCGGCGGGGGATCCCCTAGACTAAGGGAGATGGGCCTTGGAGGAAAAACATGAGCCAAGTTTGGAAGAAGGGGCTTCGCTCCCTCTGCTGGAGCCTGGGCTGGGCGGCTTTGGCGGCCCTCTTGCTGGGCTTTGGCGCCATCCCCCTACAATTGAAAGATCTGCACATCACCCCCTGCCCGGATACCCCCGAATACACCAACCTGGTCACCAGCAACGGCAACCCCATACCGGCCAGGTGCATGTTCATTGAAGGGACGGTGGTGAACCGCTCCAAAAACACCTTGGTCAATGCGGATGTCTTCGGTCGCCTTTACGATGCCAACGGCAATGAGGTTCTGCCGGAGCGCACCCGCGTGGGAGCCATCGAAGAGGTTCCCCCCGGCGAAAGCCCCTTCTCCATTCGCATCTCCGTGCCCGTGACCAGCCCGCTGCCCTTGACCCTGGAGCAATTCAAGGCCAGCGGCTTCAGCGGCACCGTGCGCCGTTGACATCCAGTTGATCCTTAGAAGAGTTGGCGGGTGAAGTCCACCTGGGCCGGGCGCCCGGGCAAATGGAGTTGGGTAACCACCGGCGGGGTTTGGGCGATCAGCCGTCCCCGACGGAAAACGTACAGGCAAGCCGGTTTCAGGCGAATGGCTTCGACGGCATCGGCAGCCTGGAGCACCACCAAATCGGCATAGCAGCCGGGTTCTAGTCCGTAGCCTTCTAACCCCAGAATGCGGGCCGGGTTTTCCGTAACGGCCAAGAAGCACTGGCGCATCTGCTCATAGCCGGTCAGTTGGGCAGCGTGGATCCCCATGTGGGCCACCTCCAGCATGTTGCCGCTGCCCAGGGGATACCAGGGATCCATCACGCAGTCCTGGCCAAAAGCTACTGTCAGCCCGGCGGCCATCAGCTCCGGCACCCGCGTCAGCCCCCGCCGCTTGGGGTAGGTGTCGTGGCGGCCCTGCAGCACCAGGTTCACCAGCGGGTTGGCAATCACCCCCAGCTCTGCCTCGGCCATCAGGGGGATGAGTTTGCTCACGTAGGCGTTGTCCATTGAGTGCATTGAGGTGAGGTGGGAGGCGGCCACCCGCCCCTGCAAGCCCAGCCGCTGCGTCTCGTAGGCCAAGGTTTCCACGTGGCGGGAGAGGGGATCGTCTGTCTCGTCGCAGTGCAGATCCACCCGCAGACCCCGCGCCGCCGCAATCTCGCACAGGGCCCGCACCGAAGCTGTTCCTTCAGCCATCGTCCGCTCAAAGTGGGGGATCCCACCCACCACCTCCACCCCCAAGTCCAGGGCCTTCTCTAAGAGCTGCACCGCTCCCGGCGAGCGGTAGTAGCCATCTTGGGGAAAGGCCACCAGTTGCAAATCCAGGTAGGGAGCAACCTTTTGCTTCACCTCCAGCAAGGCCCGCACCGCCAACAGGTTGGGATCGCACACATCCACATGGGCGCGGATGGCCAGGATCCCGCGCGCCACCGCCCAGTCGCAGTAGGTCAAGGCCCGCTCCATCACTGCCTCTGGCGTCAGCAGCGGCTTCAACTCCCCCCAAAGGGCGATCCCTTCCAGCAAGGTGCCCGATTGGTTGACGCGCGGGATCCCGTAGGTAAGGGTGGCATCCAGGTGAAAGTGGGCATCCACAAAGGGGGGTGACACCAAGCGGCCACTCACATCGATTTCCTGGGGAGCGGTGGCCTGCAGATTCACCTCCAGGGCAACGATGCGGTCTCCCTCAATGCCGATATCCACTCCCTTACGGCCATCCGGCAAGTTGGCCCGACGCAAGATTACATCCATCCCCCTCTTCCCAACCCGGCTTGACCATTTTCTTGCTCAACGTAAGGCGCGGGATTCCCCACCCGGGTGGGGAGGGATAGCGCCTCCTGACTGATTCTGGATATATCGC
>NZ_JANSIY010000148.1:0-4880 GCF_047462295.1 Synechococcus sp. H60.3
GCCGTCGAAGATCTGGCAGAACTCGTCGGCCAGGATGACGTTGCTGGGCAGCTCGCACATGACGTACACCTGCAGGCCGTTTTCCCCTCGCACCAGGCCGTGGCGGGCCATCTCCTCCAGCACCTTGTGCCCCTCTTCGGGGGTGCGGCAGAAGGGGATCATCAAGATGACGTTGGTCAGGCCCATCTCGTCCCGCACCCGTTTCATGGCCCGGCACTCCAGCGCAAAGCCATCGCGGTAGCGGGGATCCGTGTAGCGGGAGGCCCCCCGCCAGCCAATCATGGGGTTTTCCTCGTGGGGCTCATAGCGGGATCCGCCCAGCAGGTGGGCGTATTCGTTGCTCTTGAAGTCCGACAGGCGCACAATCACCGGCTTGGGGTAGAAGGCAGCGGCGATGGTGGCCACCCCCTGGGCCAGCTTGTCTACAAAGTACTCCGGCTTGTCGGCGTACTGGGCGGTGAGCTCCGCCAGGCGCGGCTCCTCCTTGACCGCCTCGTCGTAGTGGATCAAGGCCAGAGGGTGGATCTGGATGTGGTTGGCGATGATGAACTCCAGCCGCGCCAGACCCACGCCGTCGCAAGGGATCTCGCTCAGGCCAAAGGCTTTTTCCGGGTTGCCCACGTTCATCATCAGTTGGGTGCGGGGGCGGGGCAGCTCCTCTAGCGGGATCTCCGTCACCTCATAGGGCAATAGACCAGGATAGACGCGCCCTTCCTCCCCTTCAGCGCAGGAGACGGTGATGGGATCGCCGGAGCGGAGCACCTGTGTGGCGTTGCCGCAGCCAACAATGGCCGGGATCCCCAGCTCGCGGGCAATGATGGCCGCATGGCAGGTTCTGCCCCCCTGGTTGGTGACGATGGCGCTGGCCTTTTTCATGATTGGCTCCCAGTCGGGATCGGTTTTCTCCGTCACCAGCACCTCGCCGGCCTGGAACTGATCCGAGCGGCGCACATCCAAAATGACGCGGGCTGTGCCCTGGCCGATGGCTTCCCCCACCGCCCGTCCCCGCACCAGGGGGTCTGGGCGCGCCTCCGTCTGCGTAAAGCGGTAGGTTTTGAGGCGGTTGGTGGCCTTTTGGGATTGCACCGTCTCGGGGCGGGCCTGGACGATGAACAGCTCGCCCGTGATCCCGTCTTTGGCCCACTCAATGTCCATGGGGGTGAAGCGGCCCCGCAGCGCCGAGTAGTGCTCTTCGATGAGGCAGGCCCAGCGAGCCAGCTCTAGGATCTCGTCGTCCTGCAGGGCATATTGGCGGCGCAGGCTCTCGGGGACGGGTACGTTTTTGGTGGAACGGGATCCCTCCTCGTCGTAGACCAGCTTCAGGGCTTTGCTGCCCAGCTTGCGGGAGAGGATGGGGCGCAGCCCCTGCTTTAGGGTAGGTTTGAAGACCACGTATTCGTCGGGGTTGACGATGCCTTGCACCACGTTTTCCCCCAGCCCATAGGCAGCGGTGATCAACACCGCGTCTTTAAAGCCCGTTTCTGGGTCGATGGAGAACATCACCCCCGAACAGGCCAAGTCCGAGCGCACCATCTTCTGCACCCCCACCGAGAGGGCCACCTGGAAGTGGTCAAAGCCCTTGATCTGGCGGTAGGAGATGGCCCGGTCGGTAAACAGGCTGGCAAAGCAGCGGTGGCAGGCATTCAGCACTGCCTGGATCCCGTGCACGTTGAGGTAGGTCTCCTGCTGGCCGGCAAAGCTGGCATCCGGCAGGTCTTCTGCTGTGGCGCTGGAGCGCACTGCCACATCGGTATCGGGGCCGTAGCGCTCGCACAGCTTCTGGTAGGCTTCGCTGATGGCCTGCTCCAACTCTGGGGGGAAAGGCGTCTGCAGAATCAAGGTGCGGGCGGCTTTGCCCCGCTCGCGCAGGTTCCGCACATCCTCGATATCGAGGTCTTTGAGGATCTCCCGCAGCTTCTCCTCGAGGCCGGCAGCGGCGATGAACTGGCGATAGGCATGGGCGGTGGTGGCAAACCCCAGGGGCACGCGGATTCCTTTGGGGGTCAACTGCTGCAGCATTTCCCCTAGAGAGGCGTTTTTCCCACCCACCTGGGCCACGTCCCGCAGCCCCACCTCTATGAGGGGCACAACCAAGGGTGGCTCTGAGCCAAGCTGGCGTTGAGGGGGCTGTTGAAGCTGGGATCCCAGCGCTACTCCATCCGACATGCTTTGTCTCCTTGTGCCCATCAGAGCAAGCGTGATAGTTGCAAAAAGACCTTCTCCCGCCAGGACCTGGCCTGGCTTCAAGGAGCTCTACCCCCACTAGTGTACTGAGGGTTTTCCTGGGGCTAGAATCCCGGCACAACGCCCCCAGAGACGGCTGAGATGGGGAGGAGACAAAGGCAATCTCGCCAGGATCCAGCTGAAAGAGCTGCCACAAATCTTCGCCCTTTTTTACCTAATGCAAAAGTAACCGCTCTGCCACAATGTTTTCAAAGCAGCAGTTTGCCGAAACAGGGCAAATGGAAGGCCCCAGGGATCCGGTGGCAGCAATTCGCCAGGTAAGAGTGACGGAAAAACAGCAGGGCTTGCGGCTGGATCGCGGGTTGGCGGAACAACTGCCGGAGCTGTCGCGCTCGCGCCTGCAGCAGCTCATTCGCCAGGGCCAGGTTTGGCTCAATGGGCGGCCCTGCCTGGATAAGGATCGCCCCCTGCAAGCCGGGGATGAGATTGAGGTGCGGATCCCGCCAGCCACCCCTACAACTTTGGAGCCGGAGCGGATCCCCTTAGACATTCTCTACGAAGATGAGGATCTGCTGGTCATCAACAAGCCGCGCGGTCTGGTGGTGCATCCTGCTCCTGGACATGCCAGCGGCACGCTGGTGCATGCATTGCTGGCCCACTGTCCTCGCCTTTCCGGGATCAACGGCGAGCTGCGCCCAGGGATCGTCCATCGCCTCGACAAGGACACCACCGGTGCCCTGGTGATTGCCAAACACGATCAGGCCCACCAGCATCTGCAGGCCCAGATCCAGGCCAAGACGGCTCGGCGCATCTATCTAGGGGTGGTGTTTGGCCGGCCAGCCCAGAGCCAAGGCACGATCTCTGCCCCCATTGGCCGCCACCCGGTGGAGCGGCAGAAGATGGCGGTTTTGCCCTCTGGCCAAGGGCGAGCGGCGGTAACCCACTGGCAGGTGCTGGAGCGCCTGGGCAACTACACCCTGATGCAGTTTGAACTGGAGACCGGCCGCACCCATCAAATTCGGGTGCATGCCGCCCACCTGCGCCTGCCCATTGTCGGGGATCCCCTCTATACCCAGAGCAAAACCAGCCCCGTCAAACTCAGTGGCCAAGCTCTCCACGCCTGGAAGCTCTCCTTTGTCCACCCGCGCACCGGCCAGCCGCTGCAGTTTACTGCCCCTCTGCCGGAAGAGTTCGAGCGGCTGCTGCGGCAGTTGCGCAGCCAGGCCGGATAGGCAGCTTCTAGGGTCGCTCTCGGCCCTGTCTGGCCTGTCCAATCAGGGTTCATGCTGATCCCCGTGACCAAGAAGTTTCAACCTTCAGTAAATTTTTAGAGAAGTTGGAAGTGTTTTTGCCGGGTGAGTTGTTTAGAGTTGTCCCCACACCGGTGGGGCAGACAATTAAGACAATCTCACATCTACCGGGATCCCTTGCCTGGGTGGGCGACACTAGGACTGGGTCGCAGAAGCGCGATAGCTAAGGAGGGGAGTATGAGCAAGAGCCTGCTGGAGCAGTTGCGAGAGATGACCGTCGTGGTGGCCGACACGGGGGATATCAACGCCATTGAGACCTTTAAGCCGCAGGATGCCACCACCAATCCCTCTTTGATTACAGCAGCCGCCCAAATGCCCCAGTACCAGGGCATTGTCGATGAGACCTTGCTCAAGGCCCGCCAAGAACTGGGATCTAAAGCCGACACCAAAACCGTAGTGGCCCACGCCATCGATGAATTGGCGGTAGCCTTTGGCGTGCGCATTCTCTCCATCATCCCCGGTCGGGTTTCGACCGAGGTAGATGCCCGCCTCTCCTACGACACCGAGGCTACCGTAGCCAAGGCCCGCTACCTCATCGAGCTCTACAAGGCGGCAGGGGCGGATCCCAAGCGGGTGTTGATTAAAATTGCTTCGACCTGGGAAGGGATCCGCGCCGCCGAGATCCTAGAAAAAGAAGGGATCCACTGCAACCTGACTCTGATGTTTGGCCTGCACCAGGCCATTGCCTGTGCGGAAGCAGGGGTAACCCTCATCTCGCCCTTTGTGGGCCGCATCTTGGATTGGTACAAAAAACACACAGGCCGGGAGAGCTATCCCCCTGCTGAAGATCCGGGCGTGCAGTCGGTAACCCAGATCTACAACTACCTGCGCAAGTACGATTACCCGACGGAGGTAATGGGCGCCAGCTTCCGCAACATTGGGGAAATCATCGAGCTGGCCGGCTGCGATCTGCTTACCATCTCGCCAGTTCTCTTGGCGGAGCTGCAAAACACCGAAGGCCACCTGGAGCGCAAACTGGATCCGGAAAAAGCTAAGAAAATGGACATCCCGCGTCTGGTGATGGATCGAGCCACCTTCGACCAGATGCACCGGGAAAACCGCATGGCTTCAGAAAAGCTGGAAGAAGGGATCCAGGGCTTCTCCAAGGCGCTGGAGGTGCTGGAAAGGCTGCTCACCGAGCGGCTGCAGAAGCTGGAGGGCGCCAAGGAAACGATTACCCACGCCGCCCAGGATGTCTTCCGCATCTACGACCTGGATGGGGATGGCTTCATTACCCGCGAGGAGTGGATGGGGGCGGATCGCGTCTTCGATGCCCTCGACACCAACCAAGATGGCAAAATTACCCCCGAAGAAATGCTGGTCGGCCTAGGGGCAGCCGTCTACTTGAGGAATTAGCCAGCCAGCTCTATGGGCGAGAACTTTCGC
>NZ_JANSIY010000149.1:0-4807 GCF_047462295.1 Synechococcus sp. H60.3
AAGTGCGTAGCGATATTACCATCCCTTTGCCCACAGGTTTGCCGAAAAGTCCCCCAGGAAAGTTCTCCGAATCTCAATAAAAAAGTGCAGCTCGGCCATCAGCCTGCTGCACTTAGAGCTATCAACCCACAAAAACTAGAAAAGATATTCCGCTCTCTAGAACAGGCCCAGGGTGACCCACTTATCCAGAGGCAAGGTGGCGCCGATGCCCAAATAGAGGGTGACCAGGGTGCCGATCAAAAACACCGTCGTTGCTACGGGGCGGCGCAGCGGATTCTGGAACTTGTTGACGTTTTCGATGAAGGGCACAAACAGAAGGCCGACCGGAATGGCCGACATCAGGGCAATGCCCAGCAGCTTGTTGGGAGCAATGCGCAAAATGTGAAACGCGGGGTAGAGATACCACTCTGGCAGAATTTCCAGCGGCGTGGCAAAAGGATCCGCCGGCTCGCCCACCCCCGCCGGATCCATGACCGCCAGGCCGACAATCACGCCGATGGTGCCTAGGATCACCACCGGGAACATAAAGAGCAAGTCGTTGGGCCAAGCGGGCTCACCGTAGGTCATGTGGCCCATGTTCTTCTTCAGCTTGGCCAAAACTTTGGGGTTGTCCAGGTCAACTTTGCGTGTAATGACCTCAGTTGCTATTACTTGCTTCGAGACAGGCATAGCCGTTCTCCTTGTCTGGGGTAAAAAGGCTTAGCAAGAGGAACTTGGGGATCGAACCGGCCTGGGATCACAAGGGTCCAGAAATGCCCTGGCGGCGGATCATCAGAAAGTGCATAGTCATGAAGACCGCCGTCAGCCAAGGCAACACAAAGGTGTGCAGGCTGTAGAAACGGGTGAGGGTGGCTTGGCCAACGGCCTCGCCGCCCCGGATAAGCTGGACTAGGGCATCACCCACCACCGGAATGGCACTGGGCACGCCGGAGACGATCTTGACCGCCCAGTAGCCCACTTGATCCCAAGGCAGGGAGTAACCCGTAACCCCAAAGGAAACTGTCAGTACTGCCAAGATTACACCGGTTACCCAGGTCAGCTCGCGCGGCTTCTTAAACCCACCGGTTAGGTAAACCCGGAAGGTGTGTAGAATCATCATCAACACCATCATAGAAGCACTCCAGCGGTGGATGGAGCGCAGCAGCCAGCCAAAGTTGACCTGGGTCATGATGTAGTTGACCGATTCAAAAGCCTCGGCCACCGTCGGACGGTAGTAAAACGTCATGGCAAAGCCGGTGGCAAACTGAATGAGGAAGCACACCAGCGTGATGCCGCCGAGGCAGTAGAAGATGTTAACGTGGGGCGGAATAAATTTTCCGGTTGCGTCATCGACGAAAGGCGTGATCTCCAGCCGCTCGTCTAGCCAGTCGTAAACTTTGCTCATGATGCCTGCAATTTTTAGAGTTGGATATCCAGGGCGGGACGGGCCCACTCCACACAGCACTGTAACATAACTCGTTAACACGATCATGAAGTCGGGCTCAGCTTTGACACAGGGATCCGTATCCCAGCAGCCCAAACGCCTGCTGATGTCTCATCTTGTTCACGCTTCTTAGTATTTCTTAACTTCTTCCTTAGTCAAGATCCTCCGATGATTGCGCAGAAGCCGAGATCTGGGGAAAGCAGTTGGAGAGGGTTGGGGATCGGATGGGCGTTACGCCAGGCTGTCCGAGTCTTGTTGTTGGGGTGCCTGCTCTGGGCGGGCCTGAGCCTTGGCGCCTGTCAGGTGCAGGCCAGCCGCTGGGGGGAAGAGCAGCAACTGCTGGCCCAGGCTTGGGCCTATGTGGATCGGGCCTATGTGGATCCGGAGTTCAACGGGCAGAACTGGTGGCAGGTGCGGCAGCGCTTTCTCTCTCGGCCCCTCCAGGATCGGCAAGAGACCTACCGGGCCATTGAGGAGATGCTGGCAACGCTGGGGGATCCCTACACGCGCTTTTTGGATCGGGAGCACTACCTCAGCCTGCAGACTTCTACGGCTGGGGAGCTGAGCGGTGTCGGCCTCCAGATTGCCATCGACGAGCAGGGAGCGGTGCGGGTTATTGCCCCGATGGAGGGGACTCCTGCCGAGCGGGCGGGGATCCAACCTCAGGATGAGATCCTGGCGGTGGATCAGGTGCCAGTAGCAGGCCTGAGCCTGGACGAGGTGGCCGAACGGATGCGGGGTCCCAGTGGCACTCCGGTCAGTCTGCGGCTGAAGCGGCAGGAGCGCATTTGGGAGGTGGAGCTGGTGCGCCAGTCCATCCTGATCAACCCGGTGCGCACCGGTTTTTTCAAGCTGCCCCAGGGGGAGGTAGCCTACATCCGCCTCAGCCAGTTTAACGGCAATGCCGCCGCTCAAGTGCGTCAGGCCATCCAGGCCGCAGAAGCGCGAGGAGTGCAGGGCTACATCCTCGATCTGCGCAACAACCCCGGAGGGCTATTGCAGGCGGCCATTGAGATCGCCCGCTTCTGGATCCCCAAAGGCGACATCGTGCGGGTGACGGATCGCTATGGCATTCAGGACAGCATTCCCGCCACCGGCGAAGTTCTCACAGCAGCCCCCTTGGTTGTCTTAGTAAACCAGGGCAGTGCCAGTGCCAGCGAAGTCTTGGCGGGGGCGTTGCAGGACAGCGGGCGGGCACAACTGGTGGGAACGCGCACCTTCGGCAAGGGGCTGATCCAATCCCTGCTGGAGCTGGCGGACGGCTCCGGGCTGGCCGTGACCACTGCCAAATACCTCACCCCCAACGGCCACGACATTCACCGCCAAGGGATCCAGCCGGATGTGATGGTGGCCGAGGGCCCTCTTCCCCTAACGGCAGAAACCCTGGGCGGCCCTGAGGATGGGCAGTTGCAGCGGGCTTTGGAGGTGTTGGGGTCAACTTTGGCCGTGGCCCAGGGGATCCCAGCGGCAGCCAATACCTGAGGTGAGGAAGGGGGGCAGGGGGGTCTATCATCTCCGGCGGGGATGGGCGGGCCTATTTGTCTGCAATTCGTTTTAGGATTGGGTTGAGCTGTCAGTCGCTCTGGCATGAACGCCCTCCAGCAATTTCACTACTTCTTTAACTGTTGCATTGGCGCCTGGCACACCGAGCGCACCTACCACTACTTGGATCGCGGGGAGGTGGAGCGCTCCCGCACGGAGTTCACCATTCGCACCCTCACCCCTGAGCTTAAGGAGAAGGTGCTGAGGGACAACAACTACCCCAACCACGGCGTCGACGGCTTCTTGGGCTTCCACCTTGCCTTTGAGACTGTCTCTGAAAAGGGAGAGGAGGTGGGGCAAGAGCTGAACATGCTGTTTGTGCCCCGGCGAGAGAGCGCCCGTGGTCTTGAAGGTGACTATCTGCGCGATCGCGCCTATGAAGAGGAGCGGCCCATGGTGGCCGACTTCCGCTTTGATCCGCAATCCCTGCAACTGGTGATGACCACCACCTACACCCGCGTCGTTGCTGTGGATACCATCACCCTGCTCAACCCGCGCCTGCGCCTGCGGCAGATCCTCACCTACCAACGCCCCCCTCACGGTCAGCCCCTAGAGGAGCTGCTGCTGGTGGGGTTTGGGGTGGAGCAAAAGCTCACCTAGGGGGGTTCATCGGTGGAGCCGGAGTTGATCCCTCCCGAAGACTTGCGCCTGCCCCAGCATTTGGCCCGGATTCAGGCCAGCTTTGAGCGGGGACAATACCGCCAGGCTCTGGAACAGGTGAAACAGGCCCAAAGCCGCTACCCGCAAGCGGGCAAGCTGCGGCTCTGGCAGGCCTTGGCCCAGGAGGCCCTTGGAGAGACCCAGGAGGCGATCCGCTTGGTGCAAACCTTGCTGGGCAACCCGGATCCGGAGGTCGCTCAACAGGCCCGCTACGTGTTGGGCATCTGGCAGGCACCTCGTCTGCGGCGACCAGCAGAGTGGTTGCTCGAAATCCCAGATCTCAGCCACCTGGAAGAGGCCAAGCCGGGGGAACGCCGTCTGGTCTATGAGCGCCTCCGCCGTCCAGCTTCCCTGCCGAAAGTCGCTGATCCCAGCCGCAGCGAGGCTGCTTCCCCCTTGAATACCCAACGGCTGACGTGGGTGTTGATCGGGATCCTTTTCGCTCTGCTGGTGGCGATGGCCTGGCTGCCCTAGCCCAGCCCTGGGTTGGTGCAGAGACAGGCCGCCTGACCCAAAAGCAGCAACAGCCGCCCTCGTCGCCCCTGAGTTGAAGAGAGATACTGGGAATAGGGATGGCTGTAACCCTTGGCTGCAGATGCTGGGCGAGCGTCCCAGTCGGATCCCGGGCAACAGTAGGTAACCAGCGGAGGTTGAGAGTGGCTACACAAACATTGGTCATGGATGCGGTAGAGCAGTTGGGCCTGCGGGTCACTCTGGGAGACATTGCCTCCAGCACAGGCCTGGCCCTAGAGGAGGCCAAACAGGAGTTGCTGCAGTTAGCCCAAAAGGCTGGGGGGCATCTCCAGGTTTCGCGGCAGGGGGAGATCGCCTACGTTTTCCCGCCCGACTTTCGCGACATTCTCAAGCGCAAGGAGCAGCAGGATCGGCTGGCGGTTTTGCGACGCAAGCTGTGGGGGGGGTTTCTCTACGGCCTACGCATCTCCTTTGGCATCCTGTTGGTGGTGTCGATTATCCTCATCACCCTGGCGTTGATGGCTCTGCAGATGGCCAGTAGCCGTGAGGAGGACAACCGCAGCCGCTCGCGGGGAGGGGGGGTCTTCTTCTATTTTCCCGACCTCTGGGTGGGCAACCCCTTCTGGAGTCCCTACGGGGGCTATTCCGGTCGGGCGCAACCCCGCCGGGAAAAATCGGAGATGAACTTTTTGGAGGCGGTGTACAGCT
>NZ_JANSIY010000150.1:0-4735 GCF_047462295.1 Synechococcus sp. H60.3
TATACCGGTTGCCCCCAGTCAGCCAGAGTTGTCAAGGTTTATGGTGGCGAGCGGTACTTTCTCAGCTTTGTTGTCAATGTAGTGTAGAGGAATGAAGCGGACACCCTCTTTTGTAAATCGGCCCCTCATCGGCGTTACTACCCCCAGCCGCAACGGCCAGGGAGATTTTGTGGCGCCGGGCCGCTATGTGGATGCCCTTCGCGCTGCTGGCGGGATCCCCGTTCTTTTTCCCCCAGGCGAAAGTGAGCCACAAGCGCTGCTGGCTGCGGTAGATGGGCTGGTGTTGACAGGAGGCGGCGACCTTTGCCCCAGCACCTACGGAGAGGATCCCCAACATCCCCAGGTGCGTCACGTCAGCGCCGAGCGGGATCGCTTTGAGATGGCCTTGGCGGCAGCCGCGCTGGCCCAAGGGATCCCGGTCTTGGGCATTTGTCGAGGGATGCAGTTGCTGAACGTGGTCAGCGGCGGCAAGCTGATCCCCCATGTGCCCGACGTGTACGACGAGCTGGATCATTTCAACCCCGCCGATCGCAAGCCCGTTCGCCACAGCGTCAGCCTCATCCGCTCCACCCGCCTGCAGCAAATTGTCGGCGTCGACGCAATCTCCGTAGTCTCTTGGCACCACCAGGCTGTTTGGGGGGTGCCGGCGGGCTGGCGTTTGGCTGCCTGTTCTCCCGACGAGCTCATCGAGGCCATCGAGCACGAAACCCATCCCTGGGCTATTGCCGTGCAGTGGCACCCCGAGTTCACCTTTGAAGAGGCTGAGCATTTTCGCCTGTTTCAGGCCTTTGTGCAGGCAGCGCTGCAGTTTTCGCCGCGCCTGGCCAGCCCTGAAGCAATGCCTCAGGTTGCCTAGGGATCCTGTGCTGCTGCTGGAGAAGAGGCGGGGGCTTATCCCTCGCGATAGCCGGGGAGAGCCCTTGCTATGCTTTGCCCAGTGCCCCCCAAAAGAGGGCCTATGAGCAGGAGACAGGCACTGGCTAGAGCAGTTCTGGGTGTCTTAGCTTTTTTCGGTTTAGGTTTTGGCTGTAGTCCCAGCCCTTGGCTGCGTCAGTTTGGCACCCCTTCCTCTGACGAGGCTCGCGCCATCGCAATTGATGGAAAGGGAAATATTTGGGTGGCGGGGGTAACGGAGGGAAGCTTTTTGGGCCAAAGCTCGGCAGGGGGTGGCGATGGTTTCTTGCGCAAGTACAATGCCTGGGGCCGAGAGCTCTGGACACGGCAGTTGGGCACCCCTGCTTTAGACGAAGTTGTGGCGGTGGCAGTGGACAGGAGAGGGAACACCTGGGTGGCAGGAGTGACCTACGGCGCTTTCCCTGGCTACAGCAATGCCGGCGCAAAAGACATCTTCCTGCGTAAGCACGATCCCCAGGGTCGGGAGCTCTGGACGCAGCAGTTGGGCGGTGCTGAGCCTGACCAGGTCACTGCCATTGCCGTGGATGGCAAGGGCAATGTCTGGGTAGCCGGAAATAGCGGAGGCAAGAGCTTTGTGCGCCAATACAACGCTGACGGCAAACCGCTCTGGGTCCGCGAGCTAGGGGCCCAGGTCACTGCCCTGGCCGCCGATGGGGCAGGAAATCTCTGGATAGCCGGATTCGTCCGCGACCGCACAAGGGCTGGCAGCTTTGTCGGCCAGTATGATCCCAGCGGCAACCAGGTTTGGCTGCGCCAGTTTTCCAACAAAGGGGGCGACGGCACTCTTGCCATCGCTGTGGGAGAGGAGGGAAATGTTTGGGTGGCGGGCTATACCCAAGAGGCTCCTGCTGGCCAGGCCTTGCTCCAGGGGTACAGTGTCTTTGTGCGGCAGTATGATCCCTACGGCAACGAGCTCTGGAGCCGCCAATGGGACGGCGCGCAAGGGGAGCGCCCTCTGGCCATTGCCGTGGATAGGCTCGGAAGGGTCTGGGTGGCAGGATCCACCCAGGGGATCCCTGCAAGTCGCAGCGATGCCTTTGTCCGCCTCTACGATACCAACGGCGGCGAGCTCTGGCGCCACCAGTTCGGCAGCGCCGACTTCGACTGGATTCAGGCCATGGCGCTAGACCAAGAGGGCACCCTCGGGGTGGTAGGTGTAACCTGGGGATCCCTCGCCGGAGAGCCCCATGCTGGTCTGAAAGATGTCTTTGTGCTCAAGTACGGCCGTTAGATTGACACCCCCACCGCCTCAAGGCGTAGGGTTCTCACGTAGTTCAAACAGGCGCTGTCAAGACGCCTCTAGACAGTCCCCTCAGGAAAAGCCCTGCTCGCCTCAGCAGGACGGCGTCCTCTCGCGTCTCGGACGCCTGCACCAGTCGGGTTTTTCACCGTGATTAGCTGCTGGCCTGGGAACGGTACGCCTTTTCGGCAAGTATACCCTTGGCAATTACAGGCTTTTCCGCTCCCCACGCAAGTGCGGGGCTACCAAGCTATCCTTCTGGGTAGTCTCAAGGAGATGGCGGGGCGCCTGGCGCTGGCTCTATGCATCGGATAGCTGCTTTGCCGGGGGGATGGGATCCTTCCCAAGGTGGGGTCATTTTCCTGGAGCAGGATCCTGCGCCCATCGTTGTCCTGTCGGCAGCCGACACGGATCTGACGGCCTTGAGCGCAGCCATGCGCCTGCTGCCGGCTGATTTCCCGGCGGTGCGGGCGGCTAACCTCTTGCAGTTGCAACAGCCTCTCAGCATCGACGACTACGCCGAGAAGGTGTTGCGGCAAGCTCAGGTGGTGCTCCTGCGCCTGTTGGGGGGAAGGGCCTACTGGAGCTATGGTCTGGAGGTGGCCAAAGAGGTAGCGGCAGCAGCGGGAGCCACCCTGATTGTGATCCCTGGGGATGACCGCCCCGATTGGGATTTGGTTAGCCACTCCACCGTGCCCCTGACAGTAGCAGACCGGGTGTGGCAGTACTGGCTGGAAGGAGGGGCAGCCAATGTGGCGGCTTGCTTGAAATTCTTGGCCAGGGAGTTTCTGGGACAGGAGTACGCCGTGCCAGAGCCGCAGGTGCTGCCCCGGCTGGGGATCTACCATCCCCCCCTATCCCCCCTCAGGGATCCCCACGCCCCCAAGGTAGGGATCCTGCTCTACCGGGCCCATGTTTTGGCGGGGAATACGCAGCCAATAGATGCCCTGGCCAACGCCCTGCAGGAGCGGGGGTTGCAGCCGCTGTGTCTGTACACCTATGGCCTGCAGGAGCCGGACTTGCCGCAGGCCATCCGGGAGCACTTCGGCGGCCAAATTGAACTTTTGTTGAACACCACCAGCTTTTCCCTGGCCCGCCTGGAGAGCGAGCAGCCCGATGTCCGTCTCTGGCAGGAGCTGGATGTGCCGGTTGTGCAGGTGGTCTTGAGCAGTGGGTCGCGGGAGCGCTGGGAGAACTCCACTCGGGGCTTGGGGGCGCGGGATCTGGCCATGAACGTGGTGCTGCCGGAGGTGGACGGCCGCATCCTCAGCCGCGCCATCTCGTTCAAGACGGTTCAACAGTGGGATCCCCGCCTGCAGACGGAGATCATGGCCTATGAGGCTGTGCCGGATCGGGTGGCGTTTGTAGCCGAGCTGGCGGCCAACTGGGTAAAGCTGCGGCGCACTCCTGCCAACCAGCGCCGTCTAGCCTTGATTTTGGCCAACTACCCCAGCCGGGATGGACGGCTGGCCAATGGGGTAGGGTTGGATACACCGGCAAGCTGTGTCGAGATCCTCAAGGCCCTGGCGGAAGCCGACTACCGCGCCTGTCCACTGCCCCAGAGCGGAGATGAGCTCATCCGCTGGCTAACCCAGGGCCAAACCTATGATCCGCTGGGATCCCTACGCCCGGCGCGGCAGGTGCTGCCGGCTGCCCTCTACCGGGAGTGGTTTGCCCAGTTGCCTGCCGCTGTCCAAGAGGATCTGGTGCGGCAGTGGGGGGATCCGCCCGTCCACGACATCCCCATTGTCGGCCTGCAGTTGGAGCATGTTTTTGTCGGCATCCAGCCGCCGCGGGGCTACGACCAGGATCCCTCTTTGAACTACCATGCCCCGGATCTGGCGCCGCCCCACGAGTACCTCGCCTTTTACCTGTGGCTGCGGCAAGTGTTTGGCGTGCAGGCAGTGGTGCATGTGGGCAAGCACGGCAACCTGGAGTGGCTGCCTGGCAAGGGATCCGCCCTTTCGGCCACCTGCTACCCAGAAATAGCCTTGGGGCCTCTGCCCCACTTCTACCCCTTCATCGTCAACGATCCTGGCGAGGGATCCCAGGCCAAGCGGCGGGCTCAGGCTGTCATCCTCGACCACCTCACCCCGCCCTTAACCCGTGCCGAGCTCTACGGGCCCTTGGCGGAACTGGAGCGGCTGATGGACGAGTACTACGAGGCCCAGCAGATGGATCCTGGGCGCTGCCCGCTGATCCGCGCCCAGATCCAGGAGCTTGCCTGCCGAGAGCACCTCGACCTGCAGTTCAACCTGGATAAGGAAGAAGACTGGGGCCGCCTCGATGGCTACCTCTGCGAGCTCAAGGAATCCCAGATCCGAGATGGACTGCACATCTTTGGCTGCACCCCCACTGGCGAGCAACTGGTGGATCTCCTGCTAGCCCTGGCCCGCTACCCGGGCTCTGGCCAGTTGGGCCTTACGCAGGCCATCGCCCGCGACTGGGGCTGGGACTGGGATCCCCTGGCCGCCGACCTGACGGATCCCTGGCCGGACAAACCGCCGGCCTAAAAGTCGCTACCGAATTGCAAGGGAAAGCTCGCCGCCTCAATCCCTAGCCCCCCTCTCCCTCTGGGAG
>NZ_JANSIY010000151.1:0-4717 GCF_047462295.1 Synechococcus sp. H60.3
TTCCAGATCCAGATGCCGGAAGCGCTGGCGGCGAGCAAGTGGCGGCCATCGGGGCTGAGGAGCACCTGCTCGATGGGGTAGTCAGCCTCCAGGGTTTTCAACAAAGCCCCGCTGCCGGGATCCCAAAGATGAACAGTGGGATCCCCGTTGGCGGCCACCAGGATCCAGGGCGGGCTCCTTTTTTCCGCCACCCCAGAGGGAGCGAAGGCCACCGCCGTAATGCCTGACCCCTGGGTAACCGGGTGGGCGGCGCTGTCGATGGTGCGCACCAACTGGCCATCCTCAGCTTGCCAAAGGCGAATGGTACGGTCGGCGCTGCCGCTGGCAATCCAACGGCCATCGGGGCTGATGGCGACGCTGTTGATCAGCTCGGTGTGGCCCTGCAACTGCAGCCGTGGCACCCCATCCCCCAGGGTGGCCAAATCCCAAACCCGCACCGTCTTGTCGGCCCCCCCACTCACCAAAAAGGTACCATCGGGGCTGACGGCCAGCGTCTCAATCGAGCCTTCGTGGCCTGCCCAGCTCTGCAGCAGTTGGCCGGCCTGGGGATCCCAAAAGCGGATGACACCGTCGTCTCCCCCGGCAACCAGGAGATCTCCATCCGGGCTGATGGCCAGAGCGGTGATAGCGGCGGGGCCTTCCAGTGTGGCCTTGAGCTGCAAGGACTTGGCCCAGTCAGCTAGGTTGAGGGCAGGGCTGGAAGAGGATAGGGATCCAGTCCTGGAGGGATTGGGCGGCTGCTCTGGGGAGCTGAAGCTTTTGAGCCCAGCGGATCCCAAATTTGCCCTCGTTCCCGCGGGCGGGACAGAGTCCCTGGGCACAATTGCCTTCTCTCCCCACAGGCTGAGGTTGGCCGCCAGTTGCCAGGCAGCAGCTCCGAGTAGCACCAGCAAAGCCGCCAGACTACTCCCCGCCCAAAGTGGTGGGATCCAGAAACGCGCCCGCAGTGATACCGAGGAACGCGGCGGCGTAGTCGGCTCCTGTAAGGGAGCGGCGGCAACAGGGTCGGGCAGGATCTCAGCGCCGGGAGAGACGCCCTCTGCCAGAGGCAAAGCCTGGAGAGCGGCCAAAGCTGCCGCTGCCGAAGCAAAGCGCTGCCGCGGGTCACAACCCACCAGGCAATCCAAAAAAGCGGCAAAAGGAGCGCTGGTAGGAGCCAGATCGTGCCAGCGCAGCTCCCCCGTCAACGGGTCGCGAAACAGCTTGTGGGGCGGGATCCCTGAGAGGGCCTGTATGGCGATGAGCCCAAGTGCCTCCAGATCACTGTCGGCAGCCTCGGGCCCAGAGTTGCAGCAGCCCAAGCCCAACACCACCCAGCGGCCATCCGCCCGGCGACAGATCAGGCGAGAGGGCTCTAGGTTGCAGCAGTTTACCCCCTCACTGTGTAGCAAGGCCAAGGTTTGCAGCACATCTTGCAAAAAGGCCCGCACCTCCGCCTCTGACCAGAGCTGCCCTTGCTCCGTGGCCTGGCGCAAGGCTTGCTCCAGGGTAGGCCCCTCGATCCACTCTTCTACCCAGTAAAAGCCCCCCTCCTCCTCAAAATAGGCCAGCAGGCGCGGGAGAGTGTCATGGGATCCCAGGCGTTCCCGCAGCGCCATGGCCTGTTGAAATTGCTGCCGGGTGGCAGAGGGCTCTTCCTCCTTGGGAGAGCGAGGTTGCCAACGCCTGATCACCACCCAGATCTGTTCGGGGCGATGGCCATCTTGGGCCAGGTAGGTTTGCCCGCTGGATCCCAGTTCTTCTAGGATCTGATAGCGGCCAGCCAAGGTTTGCCCTACCATAAGGACTCCGGTCGCTCCAGGCAGATGTGGCTCACCAGTGGCCTATCCTCAGCCAGGCTACCAATCTTTGCTTCTGACCCATAATGCCACAGTAAGAAAACGGGGTCTAAGGCAACCCCCTCGGCAAGAGATAAGGTCTCTGGCTACTCGAGGCGCAAGAGATGGAGGTAACCTCCCTCGGGAAAAAGGAGATCTAGATCAGGCGCGAGGAGCTGGGGCTCGATCCTCTCCCCAATTGGCGGCCCGCCCAAGGAAAATCCTCTACACTAAATAGAACCAGTACAGGCAAAACCGCGTCCATTCTATTGTTTGCCGGTCTGTTCTCCAGGCTGGCCTCCTTGGCACCTTATGTCTTCTGTCAACCCGGCCTTGCCCATTCAGTGGATCGATGCGGATTCGGGAGAGGTGGTGGAGGAATGTCCCTGGGAGAGCAGCCCCCATCCGGGTACCTACGTTCAACTGGCGGAGCAGCACTATTTGGTTTTGGAAAAGCGCCATTCCTATCAACTGCGGCAGGGCAAATATCACCTGTGCAGTATCCGCGCTCTCATTCGCCCGGTGAGCCCACCCCCTGAGGCCGGCCACTTTCTAGGGGATCCCTCCTGTCGGTTCAATGCCCGCTCGCCCCTGTTGCGCTGCGCCGTTAACCCCAACGGACCCTGCCAGGGCTGCCCCCACTACGAGCCGGCCCAGCGGCGCTAGCCCTCCAGATCCAGCGCCAGCACCTCGGTCAGGGCGCGGCTGGTTTTCTCCCGGAACTCGGCTACGCTTACCCGTCCCAGCAAATACACCGCCAGCAGCATCACCGCCGCCTCCACCCCGAAGACGGTGGCGTAGGAGAGGACGGGGGAAGAGGGAAAGAGAATCCGCCCCAGATCCAGCAGGGCGCCACCAATGAGGGTAGAAAGCGCCTGCGACATGGCCTGGGCTAGGCCCCAAGCCCCGATGAAGGTGCCGGCGGTTTCTGCTGCCGTCAAGTCCAACATTAGGCTAATGGCGCCGTTGGTGGTGATCCCGGAAGCCAGGCCAAACAGGATCATGCACAGTTGCAACATCGCTGGCTCGCCCGTAAACCCTGCCAAAATGGTCAACCCAAAGGAGATCGCCACCAGCAGGCAGCCCAGCCGAGCCGTTGGCTGCTTGCCCAGCCTGGGCACGATCAGAAATCCGGTCACCACAATTCCCGCCAGAACGCCCAGGCTCCAGAAGGCGTTGAGCTGGGTACTTTGGGATACGGTCATGCCGAACACCTCGCCGCCATAGGGCTCCAGAACCGGCTGCTGGATAAACAGGCCCATGGTCATCAGAACCAAAAAGCCAAAGAAGATCAGGGTTTGGCGGCTGGCGGTGAGCACCTTGAGGGCCGTGCCCAGGGTGATCTGGTCTTCCCGCCCGGCCAAGGTGGAACGGGATCCATAGCGGGAATAGCGTTCTTCCACCCCCCAGGTGGCGATCACCCCCAGCAGGATCACCACAGCAGGAATAACAATGAAGAGGCGGTTGATCGTGCTCTGCAAGTTCTCGGGATCCAGGCCGCGCAGCAGCACTGCCGAGCCAATTGCCCCGCCGGCAATGCCCACCATCAGCATCGACCAGACGATCCCCACCAACTGGGAGCGGTTGTGCTCATCGGAAACATCCACCAGCAGCGCCGCAAAGGGCGTGGAGCAGGCGCTCAGGCAAAGCCCATAAAGAGCAAACATCAAGGCGGCGAGAGCAATCCAACCGTAGGTGGCCAGCGACCAACCGCTACTGGCAAAGCTCTGCCCCAAACCCCACACCACCTGCACGGCCAAGAAGATGCACAGGGCAAACAGCACCGAGCCCAGGCGCACATAGCCGCTGCGGTGCGTCCCAAACAAAGGCTTGGCATCGGAAAGCTGCCCAAACCAGACGCGGGCCGGGGAAACCAACTGGTGCATGGCCAGGGATCCCCCCACCACCGTGGCCGGGATGGCCAAGAGCTCCGGGTCAATCATGACTCGATTGAGCACTCCCAGGGTCAGCAGCGACATCATCCCCAGCCCCATCTGAAATAAGCCTAGGCGAAACATGACGGGCAAAGGCAAGGGGGGCGCCGAAGGCTGAGACTCTGAAGAAATGGCCGTGGCCGCAGACACGTTGACCTCAGGATCCCGTTGAATATTGGCCATGACCTGTGATGATTCATGCAAAAGCCCTACAGCTTTTTATGGTAGCCCAGGTAGCTGGGGATCCCGGCAAAGGGATGGGGTTGCCAAAAGCGAAACTGCCGCGCCGGCTCTCCGTAACCGGGTTATGGTCAGGGCATCGTCAAAGAAGGGAGCCTACTACTATATTGTAAGGAAGCCCACATCCCCACCTTTTGGCTGCTGAGTTCGCTGAGCTGGATGAGCATTTCCCCGGCTGCTCTGCCGCTGATGTCCACTGCTTAGGCAAACCCTATGGATTTTCCGACGAGCCAGGATCCTTCCTCATCGCTGCCGCAATGGGCAGAGTACTTCGCTTATAGGCAGGTGATCGACCGGACAATCGCCATGACCGGGGATCCGCAGGCGCGATCCCTGGCAGCCCACTACGGGCTGGATATCGTTGAGCTCACCTGGGAAGATACCGGACGCCACGAGGGATCCGCCCTCGGCCCCAACATCAGCGCCTTTTCTTCAACCAAAACGGTGAACGGGCCAGCCTTACTGGGCAGCGCCTCAGCGATTTCCAAGCCCAGCAAGGCGCCAACCCAACCCCCAGGGATCCCGACTCGGCGGAAGTTCCGGAAGAAGCCCTGAACCTGGTAATGCTGATCCAGGTGCCCCTCAAGCAAAGGAAAGTTGAGCAGGTCAGATACTTTACGGAGACCCTAGGCCTAGAGGACTGCTTCCCTAGCAATGTAGAAGCTGCCGTCATCGGCCACGGGGAGGTGGAGGGCCCCTTCACCGAGATCAACAACCTCGACATCG
>NZ_JANSIY010000152.1:0-4703 GCF_047462295.1 Synechococcus sp. H60.3
TCATGATGGCAAACTTCCCTGAGGAAGCGCGAAGATTGACAACACAACCTTAAAACATCCGTTAAGTTCTGTCAACTGGCTTTCGGAAATCTGAGAAGGGATCCCCCAGCCTCAGCGGTTGGAGCGGCGACTGCCGGTGGGGGAGAAGAGGGCTTCCAGGGCCTGGCTGAGGGTTGGCTCCATCACCACCCGGTCTTCGTAGGCGGCGATGACCCGGGTAAGCTGGGGCAGGCGGCCCTGTTCTGCCTCCAGGTAGAGGGGCTGGACGTAGAGAAGCGAGGTCTCGATGGGGATGACCAGCAGCGTGCCTAGGTTCACCCGCGACCCGTGTTCGTTCCAGAGGGCAATTTGCTCGGAAATGGCGGGATCCTGGTTGACCCGCGCCTCTACCTGTTCTGGCCCGTAGATGAGGCGCTGCCTGGAAAACTCATACACCAGCAGCTTGCCGTAGTTTTCCCCATCGCAGCGGGCGGCCATCCAAGCCACCATGTTCTGCTTGTTGAGGGGAGTGAAGGGGGAAAGTAAGACAAACTCGGGCTGGTTTTCCTCCGGCAAGGTGAGGATAAGGTACTGCGGCTGCATGGGGAGGCGCCGTTGCTTGCGGAACTGGTTGGGGATCTGCCACTGGTCTTCCCGGTTGTAGAAAACCCGGGGATCCGTCATGTGGTAAGTGGCAAATTGCTGCACTTGCAGGCGGAAGAGATCCTGGGGGTAGCGGATGTGCTGCCGCAGCGGCTCCGGCATGGCCTCTAGGGGCTGGAACAGGGTGGGGTAAATGCGGGCGTAGGCTTGGATGAGGGGATCCCGAGGATCAGCAATGTACCAGTCGATGCTGCCGTTGTAGGCGTCCAGCACCGCCTTGACGGAGTTGCGGATGTAATTGAAGGGGAAGCCGGGCAGATGCTCCGAGTAGGGGTAGCGGCTGCTGGTGGTGTAGGCATCGAAAAACCAGTAGAGTTTGCCCCCTTGAATCACCAGGTAGGGATCCCGGTCGTAGAGCAAAAAGGGCATCACCTGGCGCACCCGTTCCCGGATCTGGCGGCGATAGAGAAAGCGGGTGGTAGAGGAAAGCTCGCGGCTGAGAAGAATGCGCAGATCCCGGAAGTGCCAGGCGTAGAGAAAGCGCTGCCAGAGGTGGGGGATGGGCACGCCGCCCGTGCCGCGGTAGCTGCTGTAGACATAGCGATCGGCAGCGGGATAGTCCAGCTCCCTTGCCTCGGCTCCCACAAACACATGGGTAGTGGTCAGCTCGCCGTAGTAGATAGCCGGCTGTTCCACCCGCAGCACCTGCGCCACCTCCGGGTAGCGGGGAGAAACCCGCGGTGGGATATCCGAGAGAAAAAAGTCCGGCAGTCCCTCTGGGGTAACCACGTTCACCGGGCTGAGGGTGAGGCCATAGCCGTGGGTATAGAAAAACCGCTGGTTAACCCAAGTTTGGGCCGTAGGCGGCACCTGGGCAAAGTCCAATTCCCGCGCAGCGTGCATCACTTGGCGCAGTTCCCCGCCAATGCGGTAGCGATCCACATCCACATCGGGAAACTGGTAATAGGGACGGATCTCCTGCAGCTGGCGATAGGTAACCAAGAGGGGCTCCGTATCCCAAAGGCGCACGTTGCGCAGGGTGGATTGATTTTGCTGCAGGATCTCCCAGGTAAGAGATCCCTCCTCCAGAAAGGGTTTCACCTCCACCTCGGTCAGGCCAAAGCCAGCGCGGGTAAAGCGGATGTTGTGCTCGATGTAGGGGCGCTCCAGCTCCAGCTCGTTGGGCGTGACCAAAAGGGTTTGCACCAGTTGCGGGTAAAGCCGGGTAGTCAGCAGCCCAAACCCCAGGTAGGCCCCCCAAAGCAAAGCCGGTGCCAGCAGGGAACTGGCCCAGGCAGGGCACCAGGATTTGAAAAAGGGAAGGCGGAGGCGGATCCCTTGGCGGGCCAAAACCCAGAAGCCAATGGCCGTCAGGAAAGCCACCCCGCTCATTAGAGTGGTGGCTGGCAGGGTGGCGTGGACATCGGTAAAACCGGCGCCAAAGACAACGCCACGGGTGGAGTAGAGCAGCTCATAGCGCTCCAGCCAATGCCCCCAGGCGCGAATTAAAAACAGGGATCCCGCCAGGATCAGCAAGTGCTGCTGGGCAAACAGGGAAAGGGCCAGGGTCAGCCGCTGCTCCGATAGCCCTAGCTCCACCAGGTAGATGAGCGCTGTCGTGATCAGAGTGAGCAGCACCAAGTTGAAACACCAGTGCTGCAGCGTCTCCCAAAAGGGCAGGCCGAAAAGAAAAAAGCCCAGATCGCGGCCAAAGATGGGGTCGGACTCCCCGACAGGCACTTGGTGGAGCCAGAGCAGCAGCGTAAACCACTGATTGGAAAGAGCCCAGGCAAAGCATCCACTCAACCCCAGCGCGATCGCCCAGGCCCCTGTCAGGGTCGCTCCCCGCCAGCAGGCGCGCAGGTTGGATCCCACCACCGCCAGGGCAAAGCCAAAGGCGCCCAGGCCTAGCCCCCAGCGAGCCATCACCCGTGTCCACAGCACTGGCAGGGCGTTCAGCTCAGCAAACCAGGCCAGATCCGCATAGAAAGACGCCAAAGCCGTGATGGCTAGGATCCCCAGTCCAATCCAAAGCAACAGGAGCAGCCCTCGCCGCAACCGCTGCATGGCCTCACCGTCCTTGGCCCGGAGCTGCCCTTGATCCTAGCCCCTGCACCGCCTGCAGCAAGCCTGCTGGACCCCCGTCCACCCGCACCACCGGGATCCCGACTTGGGCCTGCAACTCTTGCCAGGTGAGATCGTCCAAGAAGCGCTCCCCATCCTTAAGAGCAATCTGGGGCAAAAGTAGCCCATCGTAGCTTGCCAAGTTTTCAACGGATTTCAGAGCGCCCAGAATGTCTTGTCCTGTCAACAACCCGGTTACCGTCAGGGTTTGTCCCCAGAATTGGCTGGCAATGGGCAACAGGTCCAACTGCAGCCCCCGAATGCCGTTCATCCGCTTGACCACAGGCTGGAAGGCCTGTTCCACAGCGTTGCCCACCACCCAGAGGACTTTGAGGGGAGCAGGGATCCCAGCCGGCAGCCGCACCTGCTCGAACTCGCTCAAGAACAAGCGCAGGGATCCCACCCCATTCCCCAGTTGGGGGTAATCTTCGTAGTGCTCTGCCGGCGGCAATTCCCGACCCGCCAGCAGATACCACTCATCGGCCAGCCAGGCAAAGGTGGATCCCAGTTCTTGCCGAAACTGCGCCTGCAGCGCTTCCACCTGATCAATCACCTCCGCCGCTTTGGCAGCATCCACTGGGATCAGCTCATCATGGGGAGGGCGAAAGCGGGTTAGCCCCACCGGTACCACCGCCACCGAGAGGACGGTTGGGATCCCTTCAATGGGTTGGCCGAAGGCGGCCAAGTCCAGAAGGGTGCGAGTTAGCTGCTCCCCATCGTTCCAAGCTGGGCAAACCACCACTTGGGCATGCAGTTGCAGGCGGTGTTGGCGAAACCAGGCCAACTGCTCCAGGATCAAGCCGGCACGCGGGTTTTTGAGCAGGCGGCTGCGCAACTGGGGGTCGGTGGCATGGACCGACACATAGAGGGGAGAAAGGCGCAGGCGGGCAATGCGATCCCACTCGGCAGCAGTCAGGTTGGTGAGGGTGAGGTAGCTGCCGTAGAGAAAGCTGAGGCGGTAGTCGTCGTCTTTGAGGTGCAAGCTTGCCCGCATCTCAGGAGGCTGTTGGTCGATAAAGCAAAAGGGGCAGGCGTTGTTGCATTGGATGAGACCATCGAACAAAGCCGTCTCAAACTCCAGCCCCAGATCCTCGTCCACGTCTTTTTCCAGCTCAACGGTGCGCGGGATCCCTTGGCTGTCTAGGATCTCCAGGCAGAGATATTCCTCAGCAATGAGGAAACGGTAGTCGATGAGGTCGCGGGGTTTCTCGCCATTGATGCTCATCAGCGCTTCCCCCGGCTGAATGCCCACCTTTGCCGCCAGGGATCCAGGTAGGACGGCGCTGATGCGGGCAGGCTTGAGGCTAGCACGGGACATGGCGCGCCCAGAGTACAAACCTACTCCAGACAGCGGCGAATTGCTGCTTCCAGCTCCGACTGGCTCAGATCAGTGACCACAAACACCTCTTGCACGCTGCTGCCCTTGCGGGCCACCAACTTGTATCCACCCCGAATAGGCACGGAAATCCGCAACTGCAACTGAGGGATCCGCCCCCGACTGCAGGACAAGGCGCCCGGCGTTACAGTTTTAATGCCCGGCTGTCGAGTCAGGCGCTCCAGGACAGGGATCAGCCCAGAAATGTGGGTGGAGTGGTTCCAAACCAGACGACCAGCAGGCTCAGACATAGCGGCAACGCAACAGCGAGAGAGGCTGGATCTCCATGCTAAGCTCTTACCCTTGCAACTGAGAATAAGCCTTGGCGAACTCTCCAAGTGCAGGCATTTTCAGAGGGTTTTCTCTGTGCTAGTTTAGCGGCAGCAAACGCGGGGAGCTCCTGACTTATGGTTTCCGAGCAAGTCATCCTAGAGATTCCCGAAGCTATCCTGAAAGGCCTGCAGAATGGAACCTACGAGCGCGTAGGCGGCGTGGTGCGAGAAGTGGCCTCTAAGCGGGTGGTGGCCTGGCTGAGAGAAACAGGGGGCTTGACACTCGCAAATAGCATTGGCAACTGGATCCCGGGAGTGGATATCATCAACGGGATCCTTGCCAACATTCA
>NZ_JANSIY010000153.1:0-4611 GCF_047462295.1 Synechococcus sp. H60.3
ATTGTGAAGCAATACATCCAGAATCAGTCAGAGGGTGCTATCCATCCCCACCGTATAGACGGTGGGGAATTCCGCACTTACGTTAAAATGCTTCTATCTCCCGGAATTTTCTATCGAAGAGCTCTCCAGGGATCCCTGTGCCTAGTTCTTCGGCAAATTTCGCTGACCTTACCCAACCATGCTGCCTGTGCGCCCCCGCGAAACCGTTTCCATGTTCACCCGCGACGGGATCCAACTGGATGCGGATGTCTATCGCCCAGAAGGCGGGGGGAGCTACCCGGTCTTGCTCATGCGGCAGCCCTACGGGCGGGCCATTGCCTCGACGGTGGTGTACGCCCATCCGCGCTGGTATGCGGCCCATGGCTATATCGTGGTCATCCAGGATGTGCGGGGGCGGGGCACCTCCAAGGGCTCCTTCTACCCCTTCCGCCACGAAGCTGAAGATGGGTTTGACGCGGTCAACTGGGCGGCTGCTTTGCCAGGGAGCAACGGTGTGGTGGGCATGTACGGCTTTTCTTACCAGGGCATGACCCAACTCTATGCCGCCTCCAGCCGTCCCAGCGCCTTGAAAACCCTCTGCCCGGCGATGTTGCCCTACGATCTCTACGCCGATGCGGCCTACCCGGGGGGAGCCTTTGCCTTCTCCAACAACCTCAGTTGGGCGCTGCAACTGGAAGCTGAGGGAGCCCGCCGGCGGGGAGAGGCCAACGCTTACCAGGCCCTCTTCAAAGCCTCCCGCAACTTGCCCCTCTACGATCCCATCCCCCTCAAGCCGGGCGTGCTGCAGCAATACGCGCCCCAGTCCTACTACTTCGACTGGCTGGAGCACAGCGAACCCGACGACTACTGGCGCCAGCTCTCCCCTCGGCTAGAGGTGGTGGATCTGCCGATGTTGCACATTGGCGGCTGGTTTGACAGCTATCTGAGTGGCAGCCTGCGCCTCTACAGGGAGATGAGTGCCCGCAGCCAAAACCCGCAACACCTGATCATCGGCCCTTGGGCCCACCTGCCTTGGGGGCGCAGGGTGGGGGCGCTGGACTTTGGCCCCGAGGCCGTCAGCCCCATCGATCGGCTGCAGGTGCGCTGGTTTGACCAGTTCCTCAAAGGCAAGGACACTGGGATCCTCCAAGAGCTGCCGGTGCGCCTATTCGAGATGGGAGCCAACCGCTGGCGCAGCTTAGAGGCCTGGCCCACCCCGGAGCCAAAAGCTTTTTACCTACACAGCACCGGCCTGGCTGCCCTCTCCGAACTTGAGGGATCCCTCCGCCCGGAACCCCCACTGAGGCAACAGTCGGATACTTTTGTTCACGATCCCTGGCGACCGGTGCCAGCCCTGGGGGGTCACCTGGTTTATCCTGCCGGGCCGCAAGAGCGCTCTGCCCTCGACTGCCGCACCGATGTTCTCACTTACACCACTCCCCCTCTGGAAACCGACCTCCTCCTGGCGGGGGATATCACGGCAGAGCTCTACGTCGAAGCCGACAGCCCCAGCTTGGATCTCTGCGCCGTGCTCTCCGTGGTGAGGCCGGACGGCCAGGTGTACAACTTTTCCCAGGGCTACCGTCGTCTGCAGGATCCCCAGCCCAATGCCCCCATCTCAATCCCCTGTCAGCCTACCTGTATCCGCATTCCCCGTGGCCACGCCCTGCGTCTCAGCCTCAGTGCGGCCTGTTTCCCGGCCTACTCCGTCAATACAGGTACGGGGATGCGAGAAGAGCGGCTCATCGAGGCCCGCATTCTCACCCTTACTCTTCACAGCGGCGGCAACACGCCCTCGCGGTTAACCTTGCCCATTCTTGAGGAATAGTGCTGCCTCTCCCGCTTTTGTAATCTCTGTCTAGCAAACGAAAATCAAACGCTAGGATGGGAACAGGTGGGGCAAGGGAGCGCCATGTTGCAAGACCCAAAGCTAATCCGGCACTATCAAGCTCTAACCGACGCGCTGGTGGATAGTTGGCATCGCGGCTATCAGCGCACTGACGAGCTAAGGCTGCTGGTGGACGGTTACCTGCTGGCCTTGCGAACTGGCAAACAATTGGAGCCCTTTGAGATTTACCGCCTCGAAGATGAGGTCAACCGCTTCCTCTACGATCCGTCCAACTTCATGGATCCGGAACTGGAGCGGGAGACGGAGAGGATGCGGGGCTACTAACTTTGGGGATCCCTGCTGGCAATCCTTGCGACCGGTAGGCCGCAGCCTCAATTCCTAAGTTCTCTAGCCTTGGGGTCTTTCTCCCGTCCTTCGGGAGAGAAGCTGGGGGTAGGGCGGTTTTGAGAACAACTTGGGCCTGGTAGGCTGAGAGCAGTCGATTCCTCTCAGTTCTATGGCAGTTTGGGATACCCTGGCAACTTCCCGGCGTCCGGCTCTGCTGGGATCCGGCCTGGGCTTGGGAATAGCCCTGACCTTCTGGTACGGGGTGTTTGGCTACCACGTACTGCAGATGGGTATCTGGCTGCTAAGCATCCTGCTGGTGGGGCTGTATGTGGCCCAGTTTCCTCCGGCTCAGCTCCCTTGGGATCCGACGCGGCTGCGCTGGCGTCAGGAGCTGCTGCACCTGGGGCTGCTGGCGCTGGTCTTCGCCCCCATCTACCTCTACGACCTGGCCAACATCCCTTTTCAAATCAACACCGACGAGATTGTCATCACCTCCATGGCACGGCGGGCCTCAGGGGTGCGCTACCCCGATATCTTTGGGCTGATGCCGGAGTATTTCTATTTTCCCCGCTTTATGTTCAGCCTCTTCGGCGGCCTGACGCGGCTGATGGGGGGAGTCACGCTGGTGAATGTGCGCACCGTGCATGCCGCCTTCGGGGTTGTCACCATTCTGGTGGCCTATGGGTTTTTTCGGTCGTTCTGGAACCCCCGGCTGGCCTTGGCAGGAGCGGCCCTCCTGGGATCCAACCACGCCTTGTTAGGCATCAGCCGCATGGCGATGCGGGAGAATCTGATTGTGCTGGTGGAGTGTGCAGCGCTAGCCTTGCTCTTAAAGGGCGTGCGGGAAAAAAATCCCCTGCTTTTGTATTTGGGGGGAGGGGCAGCGGCCTTCTCCCTCTACGGCTATCTGCCGGGGCGGGTGGTGATCCTGTTGGGGTTGCTGTTTGGCGGCCTCTACCTGCTCCTGGGCCGGGAGGAGCTGCAAGGAGGGGATAAGCAGGTCAACCCCTTCTGGACTTTGGCCAAGCTAACCGTGCCGGCGGCGCTGGGGTTTTTCCTGGTGGCTGCGCCCATCCTGGTGGCTACTGCCACCGCCCCCCCAGAAAGCGCCGAGTATGCCCGCCAGCAATTTCTCTTTTTCCCGGAAGGGCGGGCGCTGCAGCAGAGGTGGGTCAATGCGGCTACGCCGGCAGAGGCGGTGTGGCGCAACATCCGCAATGGCCTAAGCATGTTCAACGATCCCAGCCAGCACGACCGGGGCTACATCTACCCCAACTACGGCCATGCCTTTGTGGATCCGCTGACGGGGGTTTTGATCTGGCTGGGTCTGGGATCTGGCCTCTACCGCCTCTGGAAGGGGCGTAGCCAGCCCCACGACTGGCTTTGTATGGGCAGTTTCCTGTTTCTTTACCTGCTCTTTAGCTTGGCCATCACCAAAGCCCCCAACTACACCCGCCTGCTGGTAATCCTGCCCTTTGTAGCCTACCTAACTCTGGAAGGGATCCAGGCGCTGGCCGGTCTCCTGGAGCGTTGGGGATCCCCAGGGAGGAAGTGGCTGCCGGCAGTGGCGATGGCGGGGGCGATGCTGTTGATTGGCGGATGGAACTTGGCGATTTTTGGAGATTTTGTCCACAAGGGCTGGACCCAGGGCAACGATGTGGGAGCCACCGGGCGCTACGTGGCGGCCCGACAAGGGGATCCCGACTACCGCTTCTACTTGGCTGCCAGCGCCGCCTACCCCTATTTCAGCTGGGGAGAGCCCATCTATTGGCAGAGTTGGATCCAGTTTTTTGCCGGCTCGGGACAGGAGGTGCAGGTCTTTTCCCCTGAGGCGTTGCCCACCCAAGATCTCCAGCCGCCATTTACCCTGTTCCTGAACGAGGAGGTATGGAATCAGCAAGGGGCAGCGCTGCAGCAGCGCTTTCCCCAGGGACAGTTGCATCGGATCCCGGCTGAGCGGGGGTTGTGGGCTTTTGAAGTAGCGGATCCTTAGCGCTGCTCTCTCTAGGTAGCCGACTGGGCTTTGAGTCAGCTATACCCCTTGCCGTTGCCTCCTTGTGCCACCCTCGTGGATTAGGGAGAGGGGCTGCGCCCTACATCCATCCCAGCGGGGTGACCCACGCGGCCCTCAAAAAGGGATCCCCGCTGCTGAAGGGTAGGCTTAGGCCGGAGCAGCAGGGCCCGGCCATCTGGCGAAACGACGGGCGTGTTGCAGTGCCAAATCCACATAGTGCTCGGTGTGGCGGTCAACCTCCAGAAAAATCCCAAAAAATTTCGCCGTACACTTTAACCTACAGAATCCCCAGAGCCCCCTTAAAGTCGAAAAGGCTTCGGGCAAGCTTCTGAGGAACAAAATCCCAAGACCTAGCCAGCGCAAGTTACAGCCTGTTAATTTAAAATAGGGTACAGGTTTTAAGAGGAAGGAGAGAAGGGAATGCCAACCCATTCTTTGGATC
>NZ_JANSIY010000154.1:0-4606 GCF_047462295.1 Synechococcus sp. H60.3
GAAGTTAAAGATGCTGTTTCCTTGAGCGGGCGGGCAATCGCAAAAAATTGCAACCCAACCTGCCGGCGGCTTAGTAAGCCAGGCCCATGCTGCGGGTGGTTTCGGGCCCAAGATAGACGCGGATGCTCAGGAAATCGGTGGGGCAAGCAGTCTCACAGCGTTTGCAGCCAACACAGTCTTCGGTGCGGGGGGCTGCAGCAATCATGCCGGCCTTGTTGTTCCCCTTCCAGGGCACCATTTCCAACACATCGGTAGGGCAGGCCCGCACACACTGAGTACAACCGATGCAAGTGTCGTAGATCTTGACCGTGTGAGCCATTAGCGTTCTCCAGTCGAGCTCTTTGAAAGGTTAAAAAAGGTTTACCCCTCTGGCGTGGCAGCCACACCACTGCACAGGTGCCCTCAGTGTACTGTAGTCCTGCCCAGCCACCCCAATCTCCGATCCAAATGTTCAAACAAATTTACATCCCCAGGGATCCCTTGCCGCCCCGACAGGAAGGTCGCCCTCGCGGTTGGGCTAGGATCGCTTGAGGAAGAGCAGGGCAAGGATCCTACGAATGGGACGCTCGGTGCGGAATTGGAGAAGGCAAACCCGAAGCCAGATGCGCCGCCTGGGACCCGTTTTGGCCGGCATTTTGCAGGAAATCTATGAGGAGAACATCCCTCGCCTGCGCCGCTGGGATCGGCAGCTTACCAACTGGGTGTACCGCCGCGGCTGGAGGGTGGATCCCTCCTTGCCTAAGGTGGCTATCTACGTATTGGGTACGGTGGTGATCCTGGCGATTCCAATTCTCACCTGGGCAGTTGTGGTTGCCTTGGCTGCCTTTCTCGCCATCCAAATGGTTCAAAAATGGCCCCAGGCAGCCCCCGCCAGGGATCGCCACTATCTGCTGAGCGCCGATGCGGAGGACGACCCAGATCCCCGCCAAGAGGACTGGGACGATTGACGGGCTAACTGTCCCTGCGCTGGTACAGGGGATCACCCTTGGGTGGAGGGGGCGACTCTTTTGGGCTGCTAAGGCGCTGCCTCATCTGTCTGACCAGCTTTTGCTGGGAGCGGTTTTCCAGCCTGTTTAGGCCAAGGGCGCCGGCCAGGATCCCTAACTGTAGAGCCAAGCTGGGCAGGGTAGTCTCCAGATCCCGCCCTGCCAAGGCCCGAAAGAAAAACACAAATGCCCCAACGGTAGCCGAGAACCCCACCGCCAGGTAGATGAAGCGCCGCAAACTGCGGTAAGGAGCAGCCAGTTCCGTGAGCAGCCTCACCCGATCCGCCGTCAGATCCTGGGGCAAGCTGGCTTTGGGCGAAGACTTGGGATCCGATTCCGCCATTGGCTATACCTCCTCAGGCAACAGCAAGGGATCCCGCCCAGAAATCGCTGCCAAGCTTTCCTCGGCGGCCCGACAGGCGGCTAGGATATCTTGCTCTTCCCCGCCCAAGTAGACGCGGCCAAAGCTACCAAAAGGCATCACCTCGAGGATGTTGATCCGGGCCGATTTTTCTGCCTCATTGGCGGCCAGGGGGGCATAGCCTGCCGGCTGCACCTCCAGGATGTAAAGGGTTTGGCCCGCTAGAAGCATCTGGCCACGGCGGAAACGGTTGATCAACTGGGTTTGGTGGGGATCGATGTTGCGGATGATCTGGCTAGAGATGATGCGCGGCCTTAGGCGCTCCCTTTCACTCACCCCCAAAGCCGCCAGGATGGCCCGCCCGGCAGTGCGGGTATCCCCCTGGTTGCTGGAGTGAACCTCCAAAAGACCGTAGAGGCGCTCTACTACCTGCAACCCTGGCCTTACCGAGGTGGCTTTGAGGGCGATGTCCATGACGCGGTTGATCTCAATGCCGGGGGAAATCTCGACCCAGAGGGAAGTGTCCCCCGGCAGGGGCAAAAAGCCCTGGGCCACCGTGCCCAGATAGGCGGCGTATTGGGGCTGGAGCCGATCCAAAAACACGTAGCTGCGTAGGTCAATCCCCAAAGGAGTTCTCCCCTAGTCGCCTGGGCTTTGTGGGATGACAAGCTGGGAGTGGATCCCTATCTTCAGTCTCGCCTGATCTGGCCAGCGGGATCCCACCCTCCCACGGCTACAGGCCGCCCTGGGCCACCACCTTTACAGTTGTCAGGGCTTCCAGGTCGATGGGCCCGCGCACATGCAGCCGCTGGGTAGAAATGCCCAGGGACGGGTCGCGAATCGCCCCCAAGGTAGGGATCCCGCTTCCGCGGCCTGCTGAGAGGGGCGTGGTGTTGATGTGGATAAGGGCCGCATCCACCTCCTGGAGAAAGCGCTGGGCCGCCGCCTGGCTATCAGTGAGGATGGTTTCCGACTGATGGTAACCGTTTTTGTTAATCCAGGCGATAGCCTCCGTTAAATCCGCTACTAGTTGGAGGCGCAGATGGGGACGCCGGGTGGAGTCAAACCCTTCTCTCAGCGGCTGGAGCTGGGGAAATTGCTCTAGAATTGGGGTGGCCGCCTGAACGTCGATCTCCCCCTGACTGAGCAAAGCTTCGACCAGTGCTGGCAGATGGCTGGCGGCCCAGTCAGCGTGGATCAGCAGCCAGAGGGTGAGGGGCTGGTAGATGGGGATCCCTTCTGGGCCATAGCGAGCCAAGGGATCCAGCAAAGCTGACTTCACCAAAGGCCAGGGAGCAGTGCGATCCAGATAAACATGGCCATAGCCCAGGTGGGTAGCCAGGATCGGCACTTTGCTAGCCTGCAGGAGAAACTCCACCCAGCCGGGGCGACCACAGGGGATTACCAGATCCACGTAGCGGGTTTGCTGCAGCAGCAGTAGCAGCAGCGAGTCCTCTTGGGGATCCGCCGGCCGGTCTTGGGTGGGCAAGGCTTGAATGGCTCCTTCTGGGATCCCGTGTTCGTAAGCTGTTTCTGCCAATAGGGTAACTAGAGCCTGGTGGGTTTTCTGGATGGGGCCGCTGCTGGCCAAGAGCACGCCATTGCCCGTCTTGAGACCCATGCCAATGCCGTTGAGGGCAAACTCGGGGTAGATCTCATAGACCAAAGCCACCACCCCCAAAGGGACGCGGTAGCGGCCAATGAACAGCCCGTTGTCCTGACGGTACCCCCTCTCCAGGCTGCCGATGGGATCCGGCTGTTGGGCCAAGAGAGCAAGCAACTGGGCGGATCGCTGCAGGCGCTCCGGGGTGAGCTTGAGGCCGTTGAGGATCCACTCCGGCACAGTTTGCTCGCGGCAGCTTTCCAGGTCGAGGGTATTGGCCTCTAAGAGGAGATCGGAGCGCTCCAGCAAACGGCGCGAGAGGGCCAGCAGGGCCTGGCGTTTGGTTTCGCCGCTCAAGCGCTGGAGCTGAGGCAGCAAGCGGCGCACCTGGCGCAGGGTGGTGCTGAGGTCAAAAGCTGAACCAAAATCGGTCACTCGCTTCCCTCCTGCCTGGCTGACCGACGACAGACCTGCTCCTGACCACTGCTAACAAGAAATGGCTAGATCCACAAGAGCTGAAACTGGGGATCCCTGGCAACGATCCCAAGCATCTCAAGGCCGACGCAGCAGCAGGATTGCCGTCGCCATCAACAGCGTTAACAACAGGCAAAGAATCAGGAACCAACTGAGCAACTGGGCTTGGCTGGGAAAGAGCACCGCGCTGAGAAACCCCACCCCCAAAGCAACCCCCAGGCTGAGGGTGAGGCCCAAGAGCATGGATCCCTGGAAAGTGCTTTGCCGGCGCAACACCCATTGATGGCCGTTCCAGAACCACATTTTGCGGTAGGGGTAGGAAACCGCCAGTTGCTCAATGTGCAAACGGTCGGGGGTGATGGCGAAAATATGCTGGCAACGGCTGCAGCCAAAAGCCTCGGTCAGGGTAATCAGGCGCAACTGACCTTGGTGGCAACAGGGGCAGGGGTAAATCTTGGCGGGGTCGATGGTCTGAGCCACCCGCAGGGACGATTTCTGCCGAGGCAACTTGCGAGGAGAAGAAAAGGCCACAGCTCGTAGTTGGGGAGAAGTCGGGATCCCTCACATCCTATCTTCAAGAAAGTGGAGTCAAGCTACCCAGAGATGGCGAACGTAGCGCCAGGTCAAGATCTGGTTGAGAACGAGGAAGATGAGAGCCAGAAGCCCATAGCCCAGCTTGAGAACTCTGCTCAGGTGGGGACGAGCCCAGAGGGGAAGAAAGCCCAAATCTGTGTGCTTGGCCCAGTGCACGAGAGCCAGCACGTGTACGACGTGAACCGGCAGGCAGTAGCGAATCATGCTTCGCTGGCCCAGGGGACTCATGCCGGCTACAGCGATGTAGAACATGGCCCAGGCAGCCAAATGGAGCCCCAGCCGCTCCCGCCAGCGCTGGCTCTTGCCGGCCAGGACACTGAGCCCCTCTACCAAACTTGCAACAATCAGGGATCCCAACGTAACAGACACAAACAGTTGGCTGAGAGCATCAGACCACAGGCCAGGATCCTTCACGGGTGCAGAAGGAGAGAGCAAGACTTGCCATCGCTCAGGGGAAAGAACATAGGTAGAAGCTTGGAAAAGGGCTTGGTAATTGGCCTGCACGCCAGTGAAGTAGCGCTGCATTTCCATGTAGAGATCCCAGCGGCCAAAGCGGAGCTGACAGTAGAGGAAAAAACTCAGCCCGCC
>NZ_JANSIY010000155.1:0-4528 GCF_047462295.1 Synechococcus sp. H60.3
GGGTACAGCCGAAAGGTCTGCCGCCTGATTACCAGTACAGTTTCAGTCACCTTTTGTGACTTAGTCGAAGCCAGAGTAAGTGTAGCATCGAGAATGGCAGACTAAGCAGCGACGCTGACGCAGTTTTTAGAATTCACTTGCACGTAGTGTTTGTAACAAAATACTGGTCACTAAAGTGTATTGGGAAGGGCTAGGCTTTGGCATGATTTGCTCCCTAGAACCAGAATCAGTCAGAGGGTGCTATCCCTCCCCACCGTATAGACGGTGGGGAATTCCGCACCTTACGTTAACCAAACTGAAAGCCTCGGCTTGCTAGGGGGAGGGAAGAGTTGCGCAACCTCTGCGTCCCCTTCAAGAGACGCGCAAGGAGCTACCGCCGAGCTTCAGTTCGTGGACTCCGTGACACCCCAGCTGGAACGACCGAACAGGGGGGCCGTGGATCCCCCGATGAATCGAGGGGGATTACCGCCCCCTCGCTCTCCCCCGTTTCTCTAAGGGATCCAGGCCAGGGCGCTGCTGCCCAGCGCCAGGCGGCGGTGGCTGTTGGGGAGCGGCAGTCCATCTTGCAAGTCCAGCAACCACACTTGCGCGCTCCGGATGGCTTGCCCACTGCGGCTGAGGGGAGCCCAGGGATCCGGAATCTCCTCTTGCAAGGGCTGCAAAAGCGTGTAGGCCAACAGGCGGCCGTCCGGAGAAAGGCTGAAGTCCAGCTCAAAGGGGTAGTCGGCCCGAGCCATCTCCGCGATCTTGCCAGCTTGGGCAGCGCCACCGCTGCTGAACACGATTGCCAGCAGGCGGGATGATTCGCTGTAGCCCGGCAACGCCAACTCGCCCTGATTGCCGGTAACCTCAACCTCGCTCACCAAGCTGTAAAAAACAGGCGCCCTCGGCGAGAAAGCTCCTTTGGCAACGGATCCCTCGGTTACCCAAATCTCCTCGCTGGTGCCGGTATTGCTGACGATAAAGAGGCTGCGGGTGTAGTCGGGATTGAAGCGCAGCAAAGCCCCGAAAGCCCCGTCGGGACGGATGGCCAAGGTTTGGCCGAACTGGGCCAAAAAGCTCTCCGCTGCCGCCCGCGGGTGCAGGGGCACAATCCCCACCCCTTGCCCCTGGGAGATGAGCAAGCTGCTCTCATCAGGGCTGATGAAAAAGTCTCCCCCCAAAGCCGTGTCCAGCTCCAGACGCTCAAAGGGATCCTGTCTCCTTTTCTGGACCCACAGCTCCGTCTGGACAGGGGCGAGGGGATCCCGTTGCAGGGGGATCCGCTCCGCTACCACCAGCTCCCCCGTCGGCGAGACCTGGAAGCGCAGGTTTTGGTAGCCCTGGTGATCCAGCAGCAACTGGGAAGACTGATCCTCCAGATCCAGGCGGTACAGATCCTGGTGTTGTAGGCTGGTGGTGGTGGCAAAGTAGTAGACAAAGCGGCCATCGGCGCTGGGCTGCATTTGAGTGACCTTCAGCCCGGCTGGCGTCAGCAACGTGGTGGATCCCGTCTCCAGGTTAAAGAGGAACAGCCGCCCCCGTTGGTCTGCTTCCGTGCCGATCCCCAACAACTGCCGATCCGGCGTGCGAAACTCCCCCTCAAAAGGTCGCACCATGGGCTGGCCCCGCTCATCCACGGCGGCCTTTAGGCGCAGCCGGTAGGTCTGGCCGTAGGGGGCTGGCTCTGTCAGGGTCCAAAAAAAGCGGCGGCCCAGCTTGTGCATCCGGCCCGGCAGAGGCGGCTGGATCTCCAAGTTGGCCGCAACGCTGTCCGCATCCATAGGGCGGTTGAAGGTCAGCACCATCTGCAGTTCCTGGGATCCCACCCGCTGCTGTTGCCAGTTGAAATCCCGCACATAGGGGGCCGTATGGTTGCCCAGCAAAAATAAGATCACCCCAATCGCCAAGTTGCAGAGGGTGATCCCGGCTACCCAGCGATCCAAGGGCTGGGTCAGCCCTCGCTGCAGAGCTGCATAGAAACGACGTGCCGGCCAGGCAGGCATCCGGGTCGTACAGTTCTCGACATCTCAAACCAGATTAAGGCACCTTTCAGGCGCTTGGGGCCACTGCCCTCACCCCCGCCCCCTCTCCCAGAGGGAGACTGCCCTCACCCCCAGCCCCTCTCCCAGAGGGAGAGGGGAGCTGGGCTGGAGCGGGAACGGGTAAACGGCTCTACTGCAGCATGACAAAGAGAAAGTCTTCCAACGCCGTCAGGAAGGTCAACACCTCGTCGGTTGCCTGTTCTTTCGTCAGGGATCCCAGCTCGACGACCCGTTGAATCAGCTCTGCCACCGGAGTCGGCCCCTGCAGCAGCGGAGCCAGCCATCTCACCTTCTCGGCAGGGATGCTGATCCGCCCGTGGGTGGCCCCTGTCCACTGCATTTCGTAGGGGCGGTTCTCTTGCAGGGCCTTGTTGTACTCCTGGTGGAAGCGGGCATTGTCCATCAGCAGGGGGTTAAACTGCACGGATCCCGTCAGCCAATCCGCATCCGTCCAAGGCAGCACCAGGGAAGAGCCGGCGTGCTCGGCCCAAAAGTCGATGAGGCGATGGGCAGGCCGGATCAGCTCGTAGAGGTGCAGCCGCTCCATAACGCTGAGGGTTTCCAGCCGTTGCCGCACAAACTCCGGCACTTGCTTAAAGAGAGACTCCACCGACCAGTCGGGCATATCCACCAGGCTTAAAAAGCCCAACCCTGCCTGCTGCAACATGCCAAACACCTCGGGGATCGTAAATCCCTTGTCGTTGGCAAGCAGATAGTTGTTCAGGATGGCGGCGTCTTCGGTATAGTTGGCCGGGTTCCACAGCACTGCCTTGGCCACCTCTTCCTGCAGGGATCCCATGAATTCCCGCACGTTCTTGGCGCCTACTGCTGGCGGGACGTCGAATTGCCCCACCTTTTGCAAAGCTTCCTGCAGGCGGAGAAACACCTGGCGTTGGCGGCGGCTGTGGAGATTGGCGCGAATAATGCCCTCGGGCTTGAGAACCTTTTTCATCGCCCGCAAGCCCTCAGTGGGATCTGCCAACAAATACAGAACGTCGTTCAGGCTGATGAAATCGAACTGGATCCCCAGGCGATCCAGCTCCAGCACGTTGAGGACGTAGCACTGGACATCGGTGAAGCCGTGGCGGCGCAGGCGTTCCTCGGTGAGCTTGACGGAAGCCGGCGACAGATCACAAGCCACGATCTGGGCGCCCGGATTGGCCTCCGCCATCATCAGCGTCTCCCAGCCGGAGCCACAGCCGGCGTTAAGCATCACCTTGCCCTCTGACGGGACGAGCATGTGGGTGCGCAGGTACTGGGCGGTGGTATAGCTCATCTTGAACATCTCCCCCAAGACATTGCGGGCCGACTGGGAGAGGGGCACATTGGGGTAGGGCAGGGCCTCGTAGAGGCTGAGGGCCCGGTCTGCAGCCGAGAGAGCAGATCTGGTCATCGGCAGGGGAAAAGTGCAAGGGAGATCGAGAGAAGCAAGGCCATCGCTATGATTGAGTCTAGCCGCTGGTCGCGGCGGCGCTGCCGAGCAATAGAGATCTGCTGAGAACTGGCCATGACTGCTGCTGCTTTGCCCCGTCGCCGCTCCCGTTTCTCCCTGACAGGCACCCTGGCCGCCGTGGGCGGGGCGCTGCTGTGCGGGATCCTGGTGGTACGGCTGCAGGTGCCGATGCTGGAGCGGATCAATCTAGAGGCCCTGGAAAATGCCGAGGCCCGCAAAAACCGCAACATTGCCCTGGCCACCACCCTGGGCTGGCTGGGCTACCGCAACCTGGGCGCCTCCTGGCTGTGGCTGGAGCTGATCCAGTACTACGGCGACGCCCCTGCTCGCGCCCAAACCGGCTACGGCCTTGCCTACGAGTACTTCGACCACATGCTGCGGCTGGATCCCAATTTCTTCTTAGGCTACCGCCTCTCCAGCTTGGTGTTGGCCTATCGGGCTGGCCAGCCGGAAAAAGCCGTCGAGATTTTGGATCGCGGCCTGCAGCAGTTTAACCCCCAAAACAACCCCGATGCCTGGCGGCTCTACGTGGATCGCGCCCTGATCAACTTCATGTTTTTGGGGGATGCGGAAGCGGGCCGCCGCGACTACTACCAAGCCGCCGCCTGGCGGGAACAGGTGGGCTTGCCTGGTGACGATTTTCGCCAACTGGGGGACAACATCGCCCGCAGCCCCCTCAGCCGCCGCTCCCGCTTCGATGTCTGGCTAAGCGTGTTTAACGCCACCAGCGACCGGGATACCCGCCAGTTTGTTCTGGAACAACTGACCCAATTGGGGACGGTGCTGCGCACGTTGCCCACGGGCGAGATCGAGATTCTCCCGCCGCCTCTGCCCAGTGGACTTGAGGAAGAGCCCTACCGCTTGCGCCTGTGATTCCAATCCAGTGACGCACTCCCGACCCTCATCTTCGTTGAGTCAACACAACATGGCTTACAGCACGCTGCGCGAACCGATAGCGTACGGGCTTACGCTTGCCAGACTTGTTGGTACAGAGGTCTCAGCGTGCTGCCACCGTGCCACCCGCGGCGGGAACCAGTCAGGGAAACTCTTT
>NZ_JANSIY010000156.1:0-4303 GCF_047462295.1 Synechococcus sp. H60.3
GCTCGAACTTGCCCATGTGGGAGATGTCAAAGACGCCCGCCCGCTCCCGCACTGCTCGATGCTCGGCCACCACCCCTTGGTACTGCAGGGGCATTTCCCAGCCGGCAAAGGAGACAAACCGCGCCCCCAGGGCTTGATGGAAGGGAAACAGGGGGGTGCGCTGCAGGGAAGTTGTGCCCATCAACGGATCTCTGAAGGTTAAGGACTAGGATAAACGCACCGTCGCCGATTCTCCGAGCTTGTCCAGTGCCTTCTGTCCCCACCATGATCCGCAATTGACAAGCTGGAGCGATCCCTGCAGTTCTGCTGCGACGTTTTGGGAGGCAGCACCGTGGGGCCGTTGTCAGTTAGCCGACCCGCCTACGGTTAATTGTCCCAACACATTGATGTCGAAGGTGAAGTTAATCGTCACCGAGTTGCCCTCGTAGGCCTCAGGCAGGGGCAAAAACGGAGCTGCTCTCTGGATGGCTGTCAGCGCCGCGTCGTCGGTTTGTTGGCTGCCGGAAGTGCGGGCCAGGCGGATGCTCTGCAGCTCGCCCCCCCGACCCACCGTGAAGATTACCACCGTGCGGCGGGAAGTGCCAGTCTGCCCCGGGATCCAGTTTTGTTCCACCTTGCGCTGCAAAGCTGCCAGCCAAGGGCCCCAATCCACATTCGCCCGCGCCGCCACACTGGGGGGGTTGGGAGCCGACTGGGTGGGGTTGGCCAAGCCGCTGGCTCCCTGGCCCTGGATCCCAGCCCCTTCACTGGCAGCAGAAGCGCTCAGGGGCGGCCCCAACTGGGAAGCATCGGAGGGCCGCTCGGCGGGGAGAACCTCCGTCGTCGGTTGGGGAGCCGGCGCAGCCGGCTGCAATTGGCTGAGATCCGAGGCCCGCTCGCTGGGCTGCACGGGTAGAGGCTCGGCAGTGGGGGGAGGCGTGGGAGCCGGCGTGGCAGGAGGAGCAGCCGCCACAGGCCGCGGGGTCAGGGTGGGAGTGGGTCGGGGGGCTGGGGTGGGCGGAGGTGGGGCTGCAGTTGGCGTTGCCGCAGGCCGAGGAGGAGCCGGAGGCGCAGTTGGCGTGGGGGGTGGGGTAGGTCTAGGAGTGGCCAGGGCAACTTCCGCCGGGGCAGGGGGTGGCACAGGGGCAGGCGGCTGCGGCCGTGGCGGCTGGGGTTGGGGCGGAGGCGGTGGGGGAGCTTCCTGTTGGGGGGCAGCCTGGGATTGGGGTGGACTGCCCTGGGAAGGGGGTGCTTCTACCCGCTCGCCCCCATCGCGGGAATCCACTTCTGAAACCAGCTCTGCTGCTTCCGGCGGCTCGAGATCTTCTGGCTCCAGCAAGATAAACTCAATGGCCTCTTGTTCTGGCTCGCGAATAAGCCAAAACCGACTCCAGTAGAGCAAGGCCAGCAGCGCCAGCCCATGCAGCAGCAAGGACAGCGCCACCATCCAAAAAAAATGGCGCGCTTCCTCCTCACGGCGGCGCTGCTCAACCCAGATGCTGCTCATGGCCAAGATTGCCCCTTCTTACCAACCCCTCCACCCAGCGAGTTCTTTTGCTGCAAACTCAGCCAAAGGACTTCGCCCCCCTGACGTAAGCAGGCTACACGCTAGGTAGTGTTATAGCATCCGAGCGGTTGGGCTTCCTGCGCAAAGGCGTACCTTCGGCTGGGGAAGGGATCCCACCTTGTAGCAGCAGTTGTGAACAACTCCCGGCACTCATCTTCGTTGAGTCAACACAACATGGCTGACGCCACGCTGCGCGAACCGATAGCGTACGGGCTTCACGCTTCCCAGACTTGTTGGTACAGAGGTCTTAGCGTGCTGCCACGGTGCAACCCACGGCGGGAAACTCTCCAGAGATTGAACTTGTTCGCCTCACTTGTAGCACGAACGGCTTTCATCCCGACACTGATTGGCTCTTCACCCATACAGTGCGGGTCTTCCCGCCGATTAAGCTAAAGCCTGAGCTTTTGGCAGCTCTGCCAGAGGCTTACCAAGACGGGATCCTGTTGGTGGTGAAAGAAACGCCGCTCTCGGAAGAGGATCTGCCCGCCGAGTGTCCCTACCCACTTGAGCAGGTGCTAGATCTCGGCTTTTATCCGGGATCGGGATAGCTCAAGGGGCTTGGCTCGCCCTTGGAAATGCCGCCTCTTGCAACCTGAGAGCGAAAGCTAGAGCTCCAGCTCAACCTGTCCTCCAAAGGCTGCAACCAAAGCCTTGCTAGAGATGGCTCAGGCGTGATTTGAACACGCGACCCAGGGCTTATGAGTCCCCTGCTCTACCGCTGAGCTACTGAGCCGAGAAGACGCTTAACTAGGATAGCATCTTTATGGCTGGGAAGTCTGCCCTGAAAGAGGATCCCCCCAGGCATAGCTTCCTCCACAGCTTGGGGTAACTTGTTCCAGCAAGCCGCCTAGAACCGTGCTGTAATGAACACGCCCTCTCCTCGGCCTCCCAAGGGATCCCTCTTTTGGTTGGCCCTATTGCTGCAGGTAAGCCTGGTTGCGCTGGTGCCGACCCGGAAGGCGCTCACCCTTGCCACGGGAACCCCCATCTACTTGCAAATTGCTCCTCGGGATCCCTACGACCCCTTGCGGGGCCGCTACGTAACCTTGAGCTATGCCGTTGCCCAACTTTCCACTCTGGAGAAACTGCCTGGCTGGTCCCCTGAGCTCGGTAAGCCAGGGATCCTCTACCTGCGCTTGGCCCCTCCTGCCGGGGATCCTGCTCAACCTTGGCAGGCCGTTGGCATCAGTCGCGACCGACCCAGGGATCTGCGGCCTGGGGAAGTTGTCCTGCAGGGTTGGTTCGATGGGTGGCAGCTCAGGTTTGGGATCGAAGAGTTTTTCCTTCCAGAAGCGCTGGGAGAGGTTCTGGAAGAAGCAATCCGCCACAGCCCAGAAACCCTGCGGGCAGAGGTGAAGGTGGATCCCTGGGGCAAAGCAGCTCTGGTGGGTCTTTGGGCGGGGGAACGGCGGTACTAAAGGCCGGCCTTGTTCTGGAGTGGGGGGAGGATCCCTTTTAGCCCTCTTTCTTTTTCCGCGAGCGACTTGAGCTTGTTTTCTTGACGCTGGCGGATGTCGTGGTTTTTTTAGACGATTTCTTCTTACTAGGAGGTGGTGCTGTAGGAGCTAGGAAAAATACCTCCTTCAGAGCATCCAACTTTTTGCCTTGCGTAATTCTGCATCCTAGCTTGGTTATGGGAGTTAGATCCTGCCACCAGCTCCTATCCGCCTCCGCAATTCGCGTGGCTGCAATGGTTACATCAACTCCCTTAAGCGGAGTGCCGGGCTGCTCAGCCAGGTATCTCAGCGCAGCCAAGATAGTTTCCCTAGAAGCCTCAGTCAGATTGACCTTCGGAACCCTTTCTCTGGCGAGAACTTGGGCCTGCTCCACCTGCTCCGGAGCTGGGTCAACAATGATACACCAGAGCCTCTCCAGCCCTGCTTCTTGAGCAACTGCATAGACAAAATGGTTGCCAATGGCCTTGTACTGGTAGTCGCCAGCTTCAACCACTAGCAGCGGCACCCAGTTGCGCCCTCCTGTTGCCCTTAACTGAGCGGCTGCTGCAGTAACCAGGAAAGAGGGAGCAGAAAACCCCTCGGCAGGCATGATGCTCTCAAGGGGTAAGTTAACCAGCTTGCCGAGATCGGAGAACTCACTCATCGATAAAGTACTCGCCGGCGAGCTTTTGGTAGTATTCTAAAACTTTCTTGTGCTTAAGGACAGCAGGAATTCGATCAAAAGTGGCAGAAGATATCAGTGCATAGTCGGGTATAATGCATTTGTCTTCATTGCCCTTTTTAAAGAGCGGTCGGAAATACGGGGTTAAGTCCATATCTTTCTCTTGCTTAATAAGCTTTTGTATTTCTTCGTTTGCCAGTTTGGTAGCGTTTTGATTTTTCGAGGAGACGCCATTAAAAAAGATAGGCAAAGCGATGGGGCCTCCGTCGTGTCGTGATTTAACAGTTTCTGGAATGAATTTGGTAATTACTCTAACAGCATTATTCAAAGAAGACAGATCGTCAGGTCGGGTAGGTATCAAAATAACGTCGGCAGCAAAAAGTCCACTTTGGCTGAAGTAAAGCCATTGAGTTGGGCAGTCGATTAGGATGTAGTCATACTCATGACGAAGGGGGGCAAGCAGATCCCGAAGGCGCCTGGTTCCTTTCTGGATATAGGCTGCATTTTCGCTGTCGGTCAGTTTCTCCAGCTCAGGGTCTCTTGGGATGAGGTTGAAGACGGAAACTATTCCCTTAGGTGTCTTGAGCCTATATGTCTGAACAATCGTGTGGACGTCTATCCTGGGATCCTTTAAACACT
>NZ_JANSIY010000157.1:0-4303 GCF_047462295.1 Synechococcus sp. H60.3
TGAGGGGTGACCCTCCGGTAACCTAGCTCGGTGCCAGGCTCTTCTCTCCACCCCAACCCCCCAACTTTTGGGGGGTTGTTGTCACAAGGGGTAGCTCTACAGTTTCTACAGGTGTAGGGTTTGACACTCCTACCCCATAAAGGCGGGGGATTCTTACGCAGTTCAAGAACGAACTCATAAAGGCGCTATCAAGACGCCTCTAGATAGAACCTTGTGGCAAAACCTCAAGGTTTCGCTTACTTTTCTGTTCGCGTAAGCAGGACAGAGTCCTTTTACTCTCCTCAAAAGTAGAGAATCCTATTCTGATCAGCCGCTGGGATCGCTTTTGCGCAAAACCAGTGCCCTAGGGCTGCGGCTTGAAGAATGAACCTGAAACTTGTGGAAGTCCTGTAGGTAGACGAAATTCCGCTTCCGGAACTATTGGGGTGCTTCCACAGGAGAGGGTGGTGGGTTGTTGCGCAAAAAGGGCTGTACGGCTACGAAGCCCAATCCGAAAGAGGCGACTACCAAAAGAACTGCAGCGGCCATCCACAGCACAGCGGAGCCTTGGGATCCGTGATGTTGATCGCGCACCCGTTGGTAGACGCTGGTGGAATGAACCTCGCCACCCATATTTTGCATCAACTCTTCCAAGGAGGGAATCTGATAGCCGGCACGGGGGTAAGAAGGCTCAGTAGGAGTGTCTTGACGGGGACGGGGGGGTAGAGTGGAGGGCTGAGATCGGGGCTCGAAAGAGGAAGCGGCAAAGTCAGAGTAAGAGGAAGTTGGATAGACGTTGCTAGAGAAGGGTGAAACCTCGCTGCGAGCTTGGCGTCGCTTGAGGCGATTCAAAAAATCATAGGGGGGAGAAGCTTGGTCAGGTTCTGAGGACAGGCCATCCCCTCGAAAAGGGGCTGCAGCGGCCTCTCTTTCAGGAGCAGCGGCTTGGCTTGTGTCAGCAAGCCGTATGCTGATTTGCTGTAGGCGCTTCAAGGCCTGACCCAATTGCCCCTGAAATTCTTGCGCGATGGCAGTAACTTCTCCAGACAACTGTTGATGCAGAGCGTGCAGGCGCTGATTTTCGGAAGAGAGGCGGCTCACCTGCTGACGGGCAGATTCCAGCTCTTCGGCCACTTGTTGATACACCTGGATGGGCACTGTCCCCGGCCCCGTCTCTAGTGAGGCAGGGGTGCGAAAGCTGTTGTTGCCGGGCAAGCCACTGGGGTTGCCGTTGCGAGCTCCAGAGGGGCTAGAACCCCGAAAGTCGTACTGCATAAATTGAATCGACGCGTAAGAAAGGATGAAAAACTGAGGAAGGTGGGCAGCAAGGGATCCTGAACAGACAAAGCCGCAAGGCTCACCTAGCGGTAGCGCTGAACACCGACCAGCCGGGGATATCTAGCGCTATGCTTAGTGTAGGCGGCAATTGCTAACCCAAGCATACCGCTAAGCTGTTTGGATGGGAGCCCTTTTCTGGCAGTTTTTCTCGGCGGCAAGCGCTATTTTGGGATCCCCGAGAGATTGCTCGAGGCGTCGTTTTGATCGAGGAGTTTGGGAATACCCCCCACCCAGTCTGGAGAAGCTGTGGATTCCGACTCTGAAGGGGGAGAGTTCCGCAACGGCCGCTCCAGATCTCGTCGGAGGGGGGCCTCCAACCGTTCCAACTGTTCCAGTTCAGTAACAAAGTCTTTTATACCCTGGAACTGGCGGTACACGGAGGCAAAGCGCACATAGGCAACTTCGCTCAGGCGCTGTAGGCGCTCCAGTACCATCTCGCCGATGCGTAGGGTAGTTACCTCTTGAACGTCTTCCAGTTGCAGTTTTTCTTCGATTTCGTTGACCAACTCCTCCATCTGCTTGACGCTAACTTGGGTTTTTTGGCAGGCGTGCATCACCCCTTGGAGGATCTTGTTGCGGTTAAAACTCTCCCGGGATCCATCCCGTTTAATGACCATGATGGGCATGAATTCAATGCGCTCGTAGGTGGTGAAGCGGTAGCCACAGGACATGCATTCCCGCCGCCGCCGCACGCTTTGGCCACCTTCTGCCGAACGGGACTCTAAAACGCGAATTTCTTGCTTGCCGCAGCGGGGACATTTCATGACGTGGGCTCCTTGAACCAAGTAGCACAGGAAGGGAAGGTGCTCCAATTTTAGCCAGACGGCTGGCCCAGGGAGTTGCTCCTAGGCCAGGGATCCCACCAAGCAGCAGCTTGCGCTTGGATTTGGGCTTTTAGCTCCGGCTGCAAGCGATCCAAGTGGGCCAATACCCATTTCATCCTCCCTAGGGGGGTCAAGAGGGAGCGGTGGCGCAAGAGGAAATCCCAGTAGAAGGTATTAAAGGGACAGGCGCGTTCGCCAACCTTTTCGCTGGGATTGTAGCGGCAATGGCGGCAGTAGTCACTCATTCTGCGGATGTACTGGGCAGAGGCGGCGTAGGGTTTGGTGGAAAGCATGCCCCCGTCGGCAAAAAGGCCCATGCCGATGACGTTGGGCTGCATCACCCAGTCGTAGCTGTCGATGAACACGTCGTGAAACCACGCTTCCACTGCCTGGGGTTGGATGCCGCTGATGAGCGCAAAATTGCTGAGCACCATCAGCCGCTGGATGTGGTGGGCGTAGCCGTGGCGGCGAATTTGCCCTAGGGTGTGCCGTAGGCAGGCCATGTCGGTTTCGCCCGTCCAAAAAAAGTCCGGCAGGGGGCGGTAGTGGCCAAAGAAGTTCTTCTGGGCATAGCCCTGGGGCATCTGGTATTCGTAGAAGCCGCGCAGGTATTCCCGCCAGCCCAGGATCTGACGGATGAAGCCTTCAGCGGAAGGAAGAGGGATCCTGCCGCGATGGTAGGCCTGTGCGGCGGCGGCGAGGACTTCTTGGGGGGTGAGAAGCCCTAGATTGAGGTAGGGGGAAAGGAGGGAGTGGTAGAGGAAGTCCTCCCCAGCTTGCATGGCATCTTGCCAGGGGCCGAAGTGGGGCAGGCGGTGCTGGATAAAGTCTTCGAGCACCTGCAGGGCTTGGGCGCGGGTGACTGCCCAGCCAAAGCCCTCTAGGGATCCAAAGTGGTGGCCGTAACGTCGCCGCACTTTCTCCATCACCGCTTGCGTGATGGCGTCGGGAGGAAACGTCAGAGGGGGTGGGTAGCGCCGGCCAGGCTGAGGAGGCTGCCGGTTTTCCCGGTCGTAGTTCCAGCGCCCGCCCAGGGGTTGGGAGCCGTCCATGAGGAGGTGGAAGCGTCTGCGCCCTTGGCGGTAAAAGTCTTCCAGAAGCAGGCGCTTGCGGCCTGAGGCCCAGTCGATAAACTGGGAGGCTGTCCAGAGGAAGTGGTTATTTTCCACGACCAGGAGCGGGCAGGGGAGGGCGGATCTCAGCTTTTCCACCTCCGCTCGAACAGGAATGTCGGCAGGCTGCATGAGGCGGATTTGTTGTAATTGATATTGCCTGGCCCAGGCCTGCAGGGGTTCAGCAGAGTCCTCGGCTTCCACATAGGTAACGGGGTGGCCGCGCTGTTGCAATTCTTGGGCAAAGTGGCGCATGGCCGACCACACCAGCACCAACTTCTGCTGGTGATGGTTGCGGGAGCTGGCCCAAGCGTGGGACTCGATAAAAAGGATGGGGACGCGGTGGGGAGGTAGGGTTGAGAGGGAGGCAAGGGCAGCTTGCTGGGGGTGCAGTTGGTCGGGGAGGATCCAGACACCTGTGGAGCCAGAGGGTGGAACGGTCATGGGGGGGGTAATATCGCGGCCTCGAGGATCTCTAAGGGCAGCCCAAGTTGAGTGTAGCGCTAGGAAACAGGGCTAAGGCCATGAAGACGACCTCCAGTCGGCTAGCGGCAGCAAGAGGGGGGATCCCCTTTCTCCCCGCCTGGGCGGGCCTGGGGATGGCGGCCCTACTGCTGTTGCTGGTTTGGAACTGGACGGATCCCCTGCCGCCAGCCTGGGATGAGGCGCAGCACCTGTTGCAGGCCCAGGCATTTGGGGATCACCTGCGGCGGTTTCGCTGGGAAGGGGTGTGGTGGCAGCAGTTTTTGCACTTAAACCAGCGCTACCCGCCTCTGGCCTATTGGCTGGGGATCCCGTTGGCCGCTTTGCACCCCTTTAGCCGTGCCGATGGGCAGTTGCTCAATTGGGTGTTGCTGGGGATCCTGACCCTGGCAACCCAGCGGCTGGGCCAGCGGATTTACCACTCTCAGGAAGTGGGCTGGTTGGCGGCAGCGCTGCTCCTCCTTTACCCAGGGATCGCGGCTCTGGCCCATGTGTACATGTTGGAGCTGCCGCTGCTGGTGGCGGTGACGCTGGCTTTTTGGGCGCTCTGGGCCTACGGGGAGGAAC